>JAYWIB010000724.1:0-6245 GCA_043789265.1 Chitinophagaceae bacterium | reverse complement strand
AATGTCCCTGGGATAAAAAGCAAACCATTGAAAGCCTGCGCCAGCTTACCATTGAAGAGACGTATGAGCTTACAGATGCCATCTCATCCGGCGACTGGAAAGCGATGAAAGAAGAGCTGGGAGATATTTTGCTGCACATTGTTTTTTATGCTAAAATAGCTGCGGAAAAAAACGAGTTTACTTTAAATGAAGTAATTGAGGGCGTTTGTGAAAAATTAATTTTTCGCCATCCGCATATCTATGGTGATACTAAAGTGGAAAATGAAGAAGATGTAAAAAAGAATTGGGAAAAACTGAAGATGAAAGAAGGTAAAAAATCGGTGCTGGGTGGTGTACCCTTGTTATTGCCCTCAATGGTAAAGGCCATGCGGCTGCAGGAAAAAGCAAAGCAGGTGGGATTTGAATGGGAGAATAAAGAACAGGTATGGGAAAAAGTGGAGGAAGAAAAACAGGAACTGTTTGAAGCCATTGCAGCAGGAGATAAAGACAAAATGGAGGATGAACTGGGAGATGTTTTTTTTTCGCTGGTAAACTTTGCAAGGTTTTTGCAACTGGACGCAGAGAATGCACTGGAACGCACCAACAAAAAATTTATCAGCCGCTTTACCCAGATGGAAACAGCCGCCCTGGCTCACGGCAAATCATTGCAGGATATGACGCTTGAAGAAATGGACGGCATCTGGAACCATATAAAGAACCAGCAAAAAAATATGCTGCATAAATAAATAACCAATTGAACAACGGAAAATCTTTTAACCAATTTTTATTAAGAAAAAGTTACCTGCTGATTGGCGCTGCCTGGCTTATCACTATCTCTTTTATCATTGATAATTATTTATCGGGCAACTCTTCTGCGGAGGCGGTGCACAAAAATCTTTCGTCTTATATAGCTGCACAGGAAAAAGATTTTGATGCGCTTACCGGCGACTCAGCCACTGTTACTAACATAGCATTGAGAAAATATGATGGTAAAGAACTCCAGGTTTTTTTAAAAAAGAAATACTTTTTATATATCTATTCAAAAAACAACATTGGCATAAACAACCTGATTTTTTGGAGTACGCAGGTGGTGGAGCCAGACGGGCTTATTCTTACCCTGAGGGACAAATCTGGTTTTATGCAATTGCCCAACGGCTATTATGTATGGCGCAAAACCACGGTGGGTGAATATACTGCCCTGGCGCTGATTCCTGTAAAATGGAATTACTCCATTACAAACGATTACCTTAAAAATACTTTTGCCATTGGCAAAGGGCTGGAAAATGGTTATGAAGTAAGCTTCGAAGAAAAGGAACCATCCATACGTACAAAGGAAGGGGTGTTTCTTTTTTCGCTGGAGCAAAAAGCCTTTACGGTAATTCCCGAAAATAATACAGTGGCTGCTTTATTGCGGATAGCGGCTGCCCTGCTGGTGCTTATTGCAGTACATATGCTTGCAAGTTACCTGGCGCAAATAAATTTTTACAGGGGCATTCTTTTTTTAGTAATTACCGTGGTATTGCTCCGCACATTGAGTTATTATTTTCTTATACCGCTTAACTGGCGGCAGTTTGAATTGTTTGACCCTGCTATCTATGGATCAAATGTAATACAGCGATCGCTGGGCGACCTGTTTATCAATGCGCTGCTGTTTTTATGGATTGTTCTTTTTATCCGGCATTACCTGCAGGAAAAAAAAATTGCATTGCACCTGCCGAATAAACTGCTTAAGACAACGGCTGTGTTAAGCGGTATCATTCTATTACTGACTGCTACTTTTACAGGCGGACACATCATCCGCTCCATGATATCGGATTCGCAAATATCTTTTGATGTGATAAACTTTTTTACGCTGAATATTTATAGTGTAATGGGCTTTGTAGTGCTGGGCTGCCTTGCCATCAGTTATTTTTTTGTTACACAAATTATTATATACCTGCTGCAGCCCCTGCTGCCACGCAATATTCTGGCACTGGTACTCATCATTACCATTGTGGGGCTGCTGGTATTAACGCTGCGTATCAATTCTTCCAGCGTGGTGTTCGATTTATACCTGCTTACCTGGCTGCTGATTTACCTGCTGCTGTTAAATAACAAGTACCTGTTTTTTTTGGCATCAAAAATCATCTCATCCCGGTTAATTTTCTGGCTTTTTTTCTTTTCTATTTCGATTACCATCATCATTATTTTTGAAAACAATAAAAAGGAAATGGATAAGCGCAGGCATTATGCAGAAACGCTTTCCACCAAGGCCGACCCCTCCAGCGAAAGGCTGATGAATACTGTGCTGACAGATTTTAGAAATGAAGTACTTGCATCGCTGTTTTACAGATTTGAAAATGAGCAGGAAAATAAAATAGTAAAAGACAGTTTGCTCAATGTAAATTTTTCCGGCTACCTTAATAAATATGATACAAAAATTTTTACGTACGATGACAATGAAAAACCACTGTACAATGAAGATGCTTCTTCATACAATACCTTATCCACTATATTAAAAACCCAGGGTAAGTCCACCGCCATTCCGGATTTATTTTACTATGATATTTCTTACGACAGGTTTTCGTACATCAGTAAAAAAGATGTAACAGACTCGGCAGGTAAGTTACTCGGGCATGTATTTATACTGGCCAGTCCAAAAAAATATAAAACAGATGCGCTGTATCCTGAATTGTTTTTAAAAGGATATAATAATTCCATCGAAAATTCACCCATCTATTCATTTGCAGTATACAATAAACTGCAGCTTGTAACCAGCCACAATGATTACGCATTTCCCTCCAAGATTACACATAAGCAGGTGCCGCTTACTGAATTTTATACCACTAAAAATAAAGGGCATGATGAGCTTTGGTACAAAGCTGGTGCAGACAAGGTGGTTATCATTGCCAAAGAAGATAATTTAAATATTGAGTCCATCACTTTGTTCTCTTATCTCTTTTGCGCCTTTCTGGTGGTAACGGGTATTTTCTGGATGCTCAACCTGCTTGTACGCTCCCGCCTGCGCTGGGCTTCCATAAGGCAGTACTGGCAAATGAGCATACGCAGCCAGGTGCATGTAACCATTATTTTTATCAGCTTCCTTTCTTTTATTGTAGTGGGTGTGGCTACTATTTTATTTTTTATAGACAGGTACCGGAATAACAACAGGGAAAAACTAAGCCGCACCATTCATGTAATGCAAAACGAAGTAAGAAATTCGTTGAGCGAATTAAAAACTTTTGATGATGTAATAAAAGTGTATGATGAAGGCTACCGGGAAAAACTTGACAAAACTATTGCACGGATATCTGAAGTGCATGCAGTGGACATAAACCTGTACGACCTGGAGGGCAACCTGAAAGCATCATCGCTGCCCATGCCGTACAATAAAGGAATAGTGAGCAACAAAATGGATCCGCAGGCATTTTATCACCTGGCCGCTTTGCAGGAAATACAATTTTTTAAAGAAGAAAAAATTGGCATGCTGCAATACCTCAGCAACTATGTGCCTGTAATTGATGAGTCTGGAAAAGATTATGCTTACCTGAACATTCCCTACTTTACTTCGCAAACAAAACTACGGCAGGAGATAGCATTTTTTCTGGTGGCCATCATTAACCTGAATGCTTTTATTTTTTTGATAGCAGGTGTGGTGGCATTTTTTATTACCAACCGCATTACCCGTTCGTTTACTTTTATCAGCAACAAAATGAAAGAAGTAAACATTGGCAAAATGAATGAAGCCATTGTATGGAAAAGAAATGATGAGATAGGCGAACTGGTTAAGGAATACAATAAAATGGTGGGCAAGCTGGATGCCAGTGCAGCATCGCTGGCCAAAAGTGAAAGAGAAGATGCCTGGCGTGAAATGGCCAGGCAGGTAGCGCATGAAATAAAAAATCCGCTTACACCTATGAAGCTGAGCCTGCAGTTTCTGCAGAAAGCCATTGACCAAAATACGGGCAATGTAAATGAACTGAGCCGCAGCGTGGCCAGCACACTGGTGGAGCAGATAGATCACCTGAGCCAGATAGCAGGTGAGTTTTCGCAGTTTGCAAATATTGGCAACCCACGTAATGAAATATTCGACATCAACGATTCGCTGAACCTGGTGGTGCTGCTGCATTCTGCTGATACTGCGGTGGAGATAGACTGGAAGCCCATAGACCAGCCTGCACTGATACTGGCAGATAAGACATACATTAACCGCCTGTTTACAAACCTGGTGCAGAATGCTATACAGGCTGTGCCTGAAGATAAAAAAGGGCTTGTGCAGATAGAAGAAAAAATATTTGGCGACAAATTATTAATAACGGTTAAGGACAATGGCAATGGCATACCTGCGGCTATGCGTTCAAAAATATTTACACCAAACTTTACTACTAAAACCTCCGGCACCGGCCTGGGCCTTGCTATGTGCAAGGGCATTGTAGAGCAGTGCAAAGGAGCCATCTGGTTTAATACAAGTGAAGGAGAAGGCACTACATTTTTTGTAGAACTGCCGCTGATTGAAAACTGACGGGATTACGCAGCATGCTGATTTGCATTTGTAAGAAACTGAACACGGATGACACTGATTTTAACGGATGTGATGGATATTTTTTTTACACTCATTCAAAGCAGTGTTGCGATTATTTCCTTTTTAACACAGCTCAGCGCTACGCTTATCTATTTTACAAATGGCCATTGCCTTTGCCATTTAGCATACATAAAATACACAGCCAGGCCTGTACAAAAAACAATTAAAAAAGATTTGATTACTGCAAGGCCTGTTGCATAAAAAATAAACAGCCACATGCCAATGGCCAATATTATGGGCAATGGATACAATGGCATTTTGTAGGGAAGATTTAGAGTGCCATTTCTTTTTCGCAGCAATACTACACCGGCAGCCTGGCCAATAAACTGAATCATGATACGCATGGCAAGTATGCCACTGATAACATCTGCCATTTTTAGCAGCAGGCTAAATACAAAAGCAAACGCCGCAAGCACCAGCAAAGAAACATACGGAAAATTTTTAACCGGATGCAGTTTTGCAAATACTTTAAAAAACACGCCATCTGCTGCTGCTGCATAAGGCACCCTTGAGTATCCAAGCATTACAGCAAACAAAGAAGCCAGCGCCACCCACAATATCATTACAGTAATAATGTTTGCAGATGTGTGCCCGTACAGCCTTTCAATAAAGGTGCTGATTACAAAAGGATTTTTTCCGGAAGCACACCATTGCTGAATTTCCTGCCAGGATATTACGCTGCTTACACTAACGTTCACCGCTAAATATAAAATGGCTATGCCAATAACAGAGATAAACATACTGCGTGGAATATTTTTTCCCGGTTCTTTTATTTCTCCGCCCAGGTGGCAAACATTGTAGTAACCGAGATAACTGTAAATGGTTTTTACACAAGCCTGGCCAAATGTAAATGACAATAAATGCTTCCACGAAAATGACGCATTGATTTGCTGCAGGGGCTGCATAAAATTACCATTGCTGATGCCTGCAATTATTATCCAGCCCAGGGTAAGTATTACGCCACTCCACAGCAGCACACCTATTTTTCCAATGCTGTCAATTTTTCTGTACAGTAAAAATGTAACCAGTATAATAACGGCGCCGGACACTGCTTTTTGCTGCAGCGGATTTAATTGAACAAGATAACCCAGGTACTGCGAAAACCCAATGGCTGCAGAAGCCGCCACCAGCGGGGCTTGTATCACTGTTTGCCATACATACAAAAAACTCATCATCCTGCCCATGCCGTTTTTTCCATAGGCCTCTTTTAAAAAATTGTAACTGCCGCCGGCAAGCGGATAAGCTGCACCCAGCTCACTCCATATCATGGCATCTATCAGTGAGAGTACCGCCCCTGCAATCCATGCGTATAAAAACATACCACCCATCAGGCCCATTACAATGGGCAATGTAATGAAGGGGCCGATGCCCACCATATCAATCATGTTGAGTACTGTAGATTGAAACAAACCTAACCTGCGCTGCAGTGTGGGAGATGCTGGTGTCATTAATAAATTTAAGGTTGAAATGTACAAACAATGAGTGATATAAATATGCACAGTTTGAGTAAGGGGTGTATTTATAATTTTCGTTTTTAAAGGTATGGGACGCAAAGCACACAAAGTTTTACACAAAGTGCACTACGTGGTGTTCTTCGTGGTTCTTGGTGTCCTTCGTGTTCCCTCTTAGTTTATTTGCATTTTTAAATTTGCGAAAATTTTAAATGCACCCATAAAATAAGCAGGTAATTTTACAGCATATTTTA
>JAYWIB010000723.1:0-1794 GCA_043789265.1 Chitinophagaceae bacterium | reverse complement strand
ACAGCCTTACTGGCTGGAGCATACAATGGAAAAGGGAAGTTTTAATGTAGTGGATCAGCAACTGATTGGCAAGGCAGAAAACAATCCTGTAAGCGCTGCATTTAAAGCGAACATAGAGGGAACTGATTTTACTTTTGTAAAACCAATCCGCTATAAGTTTACCGATCCGGTAAAAGGAGAATTGTACCAGCCGTTGTATATTTTTCCTCCGGTTACTATGAGCATTACGCCGGAAATAAATATCATCAGCCGCTCCCATGCTGCGGCTCATCATTACCTGCAGGAACATTACAGGTTGTATACTGACGGTAAAAATTTACCTCCATCTATCAAACATGCTGATACATTATCAAAGTTAATTAATGGCAGCAGGTATACCAGTACGGCGCCGTTTGATGCAAGGAAAGTTTCGGGAGAAACACAACTGCCGAAAAATAATTTGTATGGCGATAATTTCATGGAATTAAAAGAAATAAATTACGATCACATTCCTTCGGTTAAATATTTTACCATCCCTAAAACAAAAATTTTAACCCTTGATTTAAAAAAAGGCGGCACACACATAGCCTGCATCGCCGGTGCAGGAGATAAAGTGCCCCAGGCGCTGGAAGCTGCAGGATATACGGTTATTATGTTAAAAGAAAATGACATCAGCCTTATCCGCCTGAAAAATTTTGATGCCCTCATCACCGGTGTACGGGCATACAATACAAATGAATGGATGAGCAATGTGTATGAAACCCTTATGGAATATGTAAAGCAGGGCGGTGTGCTGGTTACTCAATACAATACCAACAATTTTACAGGTACTGTAAAAAGTAAAATTGGCCCCTATCCGTTTGGCATCAGCAGAAACAGGGTTACGGATGAATCAGCCGCTGTAAAGTTTTTATTGCCCAATCATCCGGTATTAAATTATCCCAACAAAATAACAGAAAAAGATTTTGAAGGATGGATACAGGAACGCAGTATTTATCATGCAGAAAAAGCAGACAACAATTACCAGCACATACTTAGTATGAGAGACCCCGGTGAAAAAGAGGAGCAGGATGGGAGCCTTATTACAGCCAATTACGGCAAAGGCAAATTTGTATATACAGGGCTGTCTTTTTTTAGAGAGCTGCCTGCAGGCGTGCCTGGGGCGTACCGCTTATTTGCCAACCTTATTGCTAAAGAACCGTCTGCTGCTTCAATGATTAAAGCAATGAAACCTGTAAAAATAAATGGAAGAAAAAAATAATCATACAACTCCTGCATCTGAACAGGAACAGCCGGCAGATAAAAACAATGCTTACTGGAACAAATGGTACGCTGCCGTGATGTTGTTTTTATTTATTCAAATAATAATGTATTACGGGATAACAATTTATTTTAAACAAAGCATCTGAGCATTTGACTTTACAAATAAAAAATAAAAACTGCAGCAGTTTTTTGTCATCAATGAAAAAGAAATACGGCATAAATAACTTTGCTGTTTACCCCGCTTCAACAGAAGTGGCGCTCAAAGCATGGAGGTGTTATGAGTAATTTAGACTGGGTGATATTAATTACTGCCCTCTGCGGAATCATTGTTTACGGCATTTATAAAAGTACACACACAAAAAATCTCGACGGATATTTTTTAAGCAACAACAGTATGCCCTGGTACCTGGTGCTGCTGAGCATTATGGGTACGCAGGCAAGTGCCATCACATTTTTGAGTGCACCCGGGCAGGCTTATACTGACGGGATGCGTTTTGTACAATACTATTTTGGCCTGCCGCTGGCAATGGTTGTTATCTGCATTTTTTTTGT
>JAYWIB010000722.1:0-1795 GCA_043789265.1 Chitinophagaceae bacterium | reverse complement strand
GTTGTAAGCAAAAATAGAAAGAACTAAAGTTGAAAGCAAATCACAACCACCGGCCACACTATCATGCAATCATCTTCGTTGTAAGCAAAAATAGAAAGAACTAAAGTTGAAAGCAAATCACAACTGTCTCATTTCGGAGTGCGTTCTTCTGATGGTTGTAAGCAAAAATAGAAAGAACTAAAGTTGAAAGCAAATCACAACGGCAGTCAATACCCTGCCCCGATGCGGTGCGTTGTAAGCAAAAATAGAAAGAACTAAAGTTGAAAGCAAATCACAACAATGCGCTGGTACTTAATGGCAGCGGCGGCGTTGTAAGCAAAAATAGAAAGAACTAAAGTTGAAAGCAAATCACAACGTCATAATATCAGGTAACAACCAATACTACGTTGTAAGCAAAAATAGAAAGAACTAAAGTTGAAAGCAAATCACAACTGTCGTTGTATTGTCTGGTATTCCACCCAGGTTGTAAGCAAAAATAGAAAGAACTAAAGTTGAAAGCAAATCACAACAACAAAATAAAGGAACTGAAATAGACCATAGTTGTAAGCAAAAATAGAAAGAACTAAAGTTGAAAGCAAATCATCCCGTCAGCATTACGGGATAAGCAAAAATAGAAAGAACTAAAGTTGAAAGCAAATCTTCCCGTCAGTATTACGGGATTACCAAAAATAGACAGTAGTTTATGCCGGTTGGCGGATAATCAGCGTGCAGTTGTCACTAAAAATTTTTGAGGGTAAAAATTGAGATGAGACAAAGACCGAAAATGAAGATGTGCGCTTTAGTATATACAATCAGTGTTACCCTTTTTTAATTGCCTGAAGAAATGATAGATAATGTTAAGTTATTAGTCAATGATACCTTAACGTCCTGTACTTTGTTATGGTAAAAAAGAGGTTGCCATCTGGGCATGGTGGAATATATCCAGTACAGTTCCCGCTCTTCATCTCCTGATAAAGTATTCTTGTCTTTCGGAAACTCTGCATTGGTAATAAGACCAGAACTGCTGATGGTTAAAACTACATGGAGTGACTTATTAAATATAAACTTTGAACTTGAAAAACTGGCACTGATATAATCCACCATTTTTTGCTGAGCAAAATAATAGACAGGAGCTATTTCGAGCCGTTGATATTTTTTATTTCGGAAATAATATTGTCATTCAGGGAAGGTTCGGCATCGATTTCAATAACACTGGTTGTATCAGAAGTATGAATAAAATCTCCAAAATACTTTTTTTTATTCTTGTACAAAACAAAAGATTCCACTGCGTTTTTAACCGGAAGCTTTATAAAAACAGTATCACTGTTTTCGTAAAATATAAGAGGACTGACACAACTGTCATTTTTAAAAACACAGCGCAGCCTGATGTTCCCGGACTTGTCAAAAAATAACCAATCGCCCTGCTTCCTCCTGTGCCTGTCCAGGTTATTAATTTTAGTGTTATTGATTTTTATATCAGGCTGCGCTTTCGCTGTAAAAAAGCTGCATGTTATTATAATCGAAAGTATTAGTTTAAGCATGAAGCGTATTTTTATGTCCACAGACAAAGAGTATTTTGTTTTTACGCACAAGGCCTGAAATAATGTCAGCATTTACATTTTTATCATCCAAAAAGAACCTGGCTCCCGGTATTGCTGCAGTTTAAGTATAGGGCATTTAGCAGAAAGTTCATTAAAGTAATTGTTCTTAAGGTAATTTACTGCGCCTATAATTTTAAAGCTGTGGCTGTTTGTAAGCAATGCTTCTAACAGGTATTGTTCGTTCCACATATACCGGTATTTAAATACAAAGGCAT
>JAYWIB010000721.1:0-1797 GCA_043789265.1 Chitinophagaceae bacterium | reverse complement strand
GTACGCAGACAGGCCGGTTGTTTCAATTGTTTTTATCCGGTAAAAATTATTGCCTGCCAATGGCTGTACATCCAGCCAACTGTACACCGCCTTGCTGCCGCCGGTATTTTGTGCAGGGATGCTGTATAATTTTTCAAAATGTAAACCATCTGCAGATCTTTCCAGTTGGTACCGCACAATATTTATTTCGTTGTTTACCTCCGCCTCTACTGCTATACTGCTTCCCTTTTGCCAGGCTTTAATTTCGGTAAAGGTTACAGGCAGCGGCCTGTTGTTTTTAAATACAATGCTGAACCGGTCTTTGGCTGCAGAAGCAGCATCTGCCGTCACTGAGAAATCATATTGTGTGGCAGCGTTCAAACTAACAGGTGTGGTGGTTTTGGTGTAACTGTCTTCGAGGAAGGCAGTTATATTGCCTATAGCAAGATTGTCTGCTTCGATGATTATCCTGTAACCCTTCTGCCTTGTTTTGGTGAACTCAAATGCAACAATATCATCTTCTTTGAATGGTGTTCTTCTTTCCACAATCAGGAGTTTGTCGTGGCTGCGGATGCTAAACATTTCGTTTATGTTGGTAAACTTGCTTCCATCATTTTCATCAATTTCATCACTGAATTTGTTATCAGTTTGAATCCTTACTCCGTCAACAGGGAAAGCGCTTCCGTCGGGATTGAAGGCAAAAAGATTTAAAAGCATTGTTTCATTGTTGCCATTGCCGGTCTGGGGCCTGAATGCCTGTTGATTATAAGTTGGGGACTTATTTGCTTCGGCAATAGTCAGTGAAGCGCTGGCGGTTGCAACAGTCTGCACCATAAATGACTGGCTAGACTGGATTTCTTTTGTTTGAACGGATGTGTTGGGAGTTTTGGCATTAAATCCGGCACCATCAAAATAAACCCAGCCGCCGACGGTGTTTAGTGATGGATCCCAAGTCCAGAATTTACTCTGAAGGTTAGTTGTTGAAACAGTTGAATAATCAATCGGCGACGCATAGGGGTTTCCGATAAGTGTAAACTTATTTACCACCGGTACACAGGGAAATGAAAGTGAGCCAGTACGTACAGTTCGTGTATCTCTTAATGTAGTGGAACTTATGGCGGCAGTTGCACTAAACGGAGAAGGGTTACTAACAGTATTTCTGTCTCCTCTTATAAATATAAAAAAACCTGCAGTATCGCCAAGTGCCGGAGCGCCTGCGGCCAAATCTGAAATCCTTCTCTTTTTTGTATCCAGAACATTATCAAATAAACCGGTACCCAGGTTGAATGTTTTGAGTGAAGGATTGTTGAGAGGACTTGCATCCAGTCCATCTGCAACAGGATTACCCGTAACATAAGTACCATTACCTACAGGCGCTGAAGGACCGGGAGCAACCCCACCTAACTGCCAGGAATTGTAAACAGTTTTAGTATCATCCACCACCACTGGTGCTGTTATCAGCCGCCATTTTCTTTTTCCGGCATAATACCTTTCTACTATAAACTTACTGGTACCTGTATATGAAAAACTTCCTCCCGCCTGCCCAATCCTTGCGGTGGAATCAACTACTGATCGTAAAGTGATGTAGGCATTGTTCAGCCTGTTTATTCCCTGCACGGGCGTAATTACTTCTCTTATAATTAAATCTCTGTTGATATCCACAGCAGGGTTAGCCCCTGAAGAATTGTCCAGTGTAAGGCTGCTCATGGCAGCAATGGTGCCGGTAGTTCCGGGAAATGTTTGGGCAGTAGTACCTGATAACTTTATTTCGCCCCAGTTAGCAAGTGTGCCGCTGTTGGTAAAGTTTCCTTTTATATC
>JAYWIB010000720.1:0-6259 GCA_043789265.1 Chitinophagaceae bacterium | reverse complement strand
AAAGCTGGTACGGATGCGGAAACAAAAGTTAGGGGGTATGATAAATTCCGGCTGCAGATATTGGCTCCATCGGCTGTTGTATCAATTGCGCTGGATGCCGGGATTGGGATGCATAATGCTATGGGGATGGGGTGTGTGGAGGTGGTGTAGTTGCACACTAAGCTGAAGATTTATTGTTTTCTCACGTATGTTAATTTATAAACTAAAATTTGTGAGTGCCAATGTTTGGAAATATGCGGTTGTTTTGGTTATAAACACATGAGTTTTATAATTATTTAAATCAAAATTATGGATTTATCAATATTGAAACAGAAACCTGAGGTTAGCAAAAAAGTTAAACTGATAATTCAGCCTTTGGCACCATTGTCAATGGTTTCAGATATTCCTGGAACATATTACAAAACACAAACTACACCTGATAAATTTAAAATTTGCGGGTTACTCGAAAATATTTTGGGTTGGCATTTAAGTGTTAACGATAGGGATAAAATAAATAAGGAACTTAAAAAGATGGATAAAGAAAGAAAAGTAAATGAATCAAATTCTAGCTACAAACCTTTATTATTCGATTTCTTTGATATTTATTTATCGTTCTCAGGAAAAACTATTCAATACAATGACCTATGGAAAAAATCATTTCGTAGAAGCGATGCAGATGTGCATCCGAAAGGTACTCCCAATCTTGATTACAATATTTTAAAAACTAAGAAATGGGTAAAAGAAAAAGAATTAGAACAAGAAATTCTAAAAGAAGAATTAAAGAATTTAAATAAAGATACAGAGGTTAATAAATCACAAATAGAACAACTTAAAGGCAAAATATTGCCAAGTGGAACAACTCCTTTACTATTATTTTTTAAGAAAAATTTAAAAGCTTACCCAACTTACTATTCATCCCCAACACTCAGAGAGTTTATAAGTTTTGAAAAGGATATAGAATTGGGTTTGAATATAGATGAATCATTATTGCTGCAATTAGAGAATGTATTACAATATTGTTCAACGGGATATTTAGGAAATAGCGAAGGTTGGGTGGAAATAAAAATTGAAAGAATATGAATATAACGCATCCATACATAAAATACGGCTTGGCAATTACCATGGTTAATAGTGACGTATATGATTCTTCTTTTATTACAAAAGAAAACATAAATGAAGAAATTGAAAGAGGAATTAATTATTTCAGGGTTAAGCCACAAAGTGATAATCAAAACAAAACTGAAATCAAATATGAATTTTCAAATGAAGAAAAAGGAGATCCTGCTTTAGGCGTTTATTTATCTCCGTTTATACTTTCCGATGATAGAGGTGCGGTTAAAGTGATAAAAGCTTTAAAAGAATTAAGTGTGAAACTCAATCTAAATAGTGAATCTAAAATTGACATAACAAGATCTATTACACCACTTTCAGGAGAGTTTGGAAGTTTTGGTAAAGCAATAGGAAGGGGTAAACCTAAAACAGATATCTACATAGCCTCATATTGCGCAATAACTACTTCGACTCCTTTTAAACCTTCGATGGCATATAAAACTTTTAATAAAGGAAAATTTGAAAGAGAAAATATAGCCATAATCCCAGATTTAGAAGTAAAGGAATTGGTTGATTTCATAAACTTGTTCAATAAACTAAAAGATAGCGCTACTCAAAAATTAATGATGGGCAACATAAAAGATGGCAAATCTTTTCGTCCTAAAATCTTTGATGGCAACTTTCCCAATGCTCCGAAAACTAGCGCCTTAGGAAGTATTGCATTATTAGGTGCGATTGGTAATTGGGGGAAAGAGGCAAATAATATCGATTGGGCTAAAAAAATATTAGACAGCCTTATTTCAAAACCAATATATCTTATTGGTAATAAAACATTCGAAACATTTACATACAATCATTATATAGTTGAATTAGCAAAAGAAAATAAATTAAGTTCAATTATTGATAGTTTATATTATACCGTTTTATATAATCCGGGATATAGAAACAGAAGTACAATAAATGAATATCAAAAGTTTGATCTCTTTGCAAGTCGCTTTCTTAAACTGTTTAACCGACCTGCATTTAAAGATTTTTTATCTTTCAGGGCAGAATATCCCCATCAACTTGAATCACTTTTTAAAACATATTTTATAAACATGGAAAAAATAAATGAAAAAACTGTACAGTCTGCCCGTACTTTGGGTAAATGGCTAAATTATGCTGCGTATTTAGTTGCTAAATCTGATGCGTCCGATAAAGGTAAGGAAGAACTAAAAAAGGCCAAAGCCAAAGCATTGGTCGAGATCGAAAGTTCTATTTTTTCTGCACGATCTGGTGATGCTTTAATTTTCCAGGCTGTTACAAGAGCGGGGCGGCTTTCAAATACAGATGCCCCCTCAGAGTCGGAATTATTTATGACGCAAACTGCAACTGGAGAAATTTCATTAGATACTGCAAAACACTTATTAATTGCCTTTTCAAGGGTGATGAATAAAATTGAAAGAAAAGAAAATCCAACAGAAATAGATAGTGTTATTGATGATTCCGAAACAGATTCGAATGACATTTCTGATGCGCAAGAATAATTTTTAATTTTTAAATAACAATCATTATGACAATCAAAGGCATCTTGGTGACATTACTTGCACCAATGGAAAACCACATAGCAAATGGTGGTGAAAAATTATTAGGGAACGCTTCTTCCATAAAAAGAAGGCCAGATGGGAAAGTATATATTTCTGGCCAAATGCAACGGCATGTTTTATTTAGTGCCATCGACCGTTTAAATCAAGATGATGAAAACAAGGGCCAAACCTTTGTATCTAACGGTGATGGAATTAGCAATAGAATCGAAACAGATTTACGTGCAGACATGGGTGGTTTTATGCACCCCTCAACTGGTGATTATTCAGGAAGGAGAACTGCTCCCTTAAGTGTTACGCCTGCGGTAGCAATAGATGAAAGTGAAGTGGGAAGAGATTTATTACTTAGGATTAAAACAAATGTAAAAGGTAAACATGCCTATTCCAATGGATATATTATTAGCGACAAAGGAGAAGATAATGACGAAAAAAAACAGGCCTTAGCTACAAAAGAGTATAGTCAAAAAGATATTATGCAAATGAATTTCTTTTTAGATTTAAACACACTTGGTATTTCCAAAGTTTTTAACTACAAGGATACATTTCATATTGGAACTTCCTATATCAAACATATAAAAGATGAGGAACGTAAACGTAGAGCCAGGCTATATATTGAAGCAACACGAACAATGAACGATTATGCAAATCAAGCAAGGAATGCAATAAGTGGAGAGCCTCAGCAAGTTTTAATAGTTTTTGATACTAAAATGAGTAGAAAAGCAGCTAGATATTTTATTGGCAATGATAATGAAAAGGCAAATATTCTCTCAGAACTAAAAGAGCGGAATGCAACTTATTTTATTGGAGACGACATTGGTGAAAGCAATGAAAATATTTCGAACGTGAACGACGCCTACAAGAAAGCATTTGACTATTTACAAACAAATGACTTGTATAATCCTGCAGGCGACGATAATAGTGTAAAAACTTTTGCAGCCGCATTCGGCGAAGATTAGATAAATGAAAGAGCCATTAGCAAAACCGTCTGGGATAACTCTTAAGCAGCATATAAAAAATGTGCTTGCTGAACGATGTTCTATTCAAGAGTTTTTCCCAATTTCGTTTGCTAAGTATTCATCCTTCACAAAGAAGGATCTTTTTAAAAGACTTAATAGTGCTATTAAATTTCACGATGATGGCAAGTTGCATGCACTTTGGCAAAATGCTTGTCAAAAAGATTTTGAAGAATTTTTAAAATGGCATTTGTTGACAGGAAAGAGTTTCAATGAATTTAGCAAAGCATGCAAAGATTTGGCGGGTAAAAATCTTAGAAAAACGGGTGTTAGGCATGAAATAAATTCCCTTACCCAACACGTAAATGATGGATTCTCTAATCCAGTCAAAGTGGCTATTGCGGCTCACCATGGTAAACTCGGAAGAAAATTTGAAGACAGGTGGACTAATAATAAATCAGGGATTTGTAGTTCAAATTTATGGAGCTATTTTATCAATTTAAATGCAGTCTACAAAAACTTCCATGAATTTAAAGATGCCATCAAAAATCATTATGAATTTGCTGGAGTAAGAGCCTATTTACAACTGGCAGATCGAAGAGCAAGTGCCAGGGAAGATAATGGCGTATGTATTTCTTTCAGCCCATTTAAATATACCTTCCCATTTCAAGTAAAAAGAAATGTTCAAAATATAGTTGAAGCAAATTTAAGTGAAAACTTATTGCTAATCAGAGCACCAACTGGCTCAGGCAAAACTGACGCATCTTTATTATGGGCATCGTCTCAAATTGCTAATAAAAAAGCAGAACGTTTAATTATAGCCATGCCAACAAGATTCACTTCGAATGCATTATCAATTAATGTTGCTGAAAGTTTATCAGAAACTGGTTTATATCATTCCAGTGCATGGTTTTCAAGGTTTCATAATCAGGTTAAAGTTGGATTAATAAAAAAAGAATTGGCGAAAAAAGAGCATGAACTAGCACGTCAATTATTAATGCCAGTTACAGTTTGTACAATTGATCATTTATTAATGGCACTAACATTAACAAGAGAAGATCATCATTCAATTATTTTTAATTTGGCAAATAGTTGTGTAGTAATTGATGAGGCTGACTTTTATGATGAGTTTACCCAGGCAAATATTTTGGTTCTCTTGGAAGCATTAAATGTTTTAAATGTTCCAGTAATGATTATGAGTGCTTCGCTTCCAGAATCATCTCTAAATATGTATAAGAGTACAGGGTATAACGTTAAAAAAATTTTCGAAGATATTTCTGACAATACAAGAATTAGATGCAAAATTCAAGACATCATTAAATACAACGATGAATTACATGAAATTGAATATCAACTACAGGAATGCTTAAAAAGCGGTTGTGCAATCATCTATGCGAATACAGTCGCAAAAGCCATGTCTTTTTATAATTGGTTTAAAGCCAAAGGTTTTCAGCCAATTCTATATCATAGCCGTTTTACTGAACCACATAAAGCAAATAAAGAAAAATATTTATTATACGCATTGGGAAAGGGAGCATGGCAATCAAAAAAAGCTAAAGGGATTGCGATTATGACTCAAATAGGTGAGATGAGCGTTAATATAAGCGCAGACTTAATGCTTTCTGATTTATGTCCGATTGATAGACTTGTTCAAAGAGTCGGTAGATTAAGTAGATTTTCTACAGAAAAAATTGGCATTCTAAAACTTCTTGTACCACAAAAAGATGAATCCTTTTATCCGGCTCCTTATGGTTCTTTTGTTAGAAAAAAAGGATGGGAACCCAATAAGGCATTATTAAAAACAATGGAGCTTTTAGCGGTAGGTGAATATTCCGCAGGTAATTTCATTGATCTGATAAATAAAGTATATCCATCTTTTGAAACATTTCATGTTAAATCAAAACAAAACGCTGTGCTCTTAAAAACACAATTTGTAAACAATTGGATTATACTGCCACTTGAAACAACAAATGAAGAAGATAACGAAAGTAGTGAATGGAAGAGCCGGGATGTTACTTCTAGCGAAACGATTTTTATTGATTTTCCTGATTCAGATTATTTTAATAATTGGGCAGACTTTATGGAGTTTAAGTTAGAGTTTGGGATTGATATCCCTATTTATTTGATAAAAAAAGGGATAAAAAACAATAGAGTCACCATACATAAAGTTAACGTGGGAGAAGATTATAGTCAGTCTATTTATATTGCTTTAGATTCTTATTCAGAAGAACTGGGATTACAATTAGATATAGTTTCAGACAATTTTTTATAGATCATGCCCCTCCTCGCCACCCACATAAACCACTACCACATCCGCCATAGAAAGCTATGACCCTTTGTAAACACTATTAAAGCCTGGCTCAGATCACATGAAATAATCCATTACCTTTTAATAAACCAAAAACCATTATATCTGCCATATAATATATCAATAGGTAATGGGTACAGATTTTATAAAGCGCTATCTGGATGAAGTTGAAATGGACATATTCCAATTGTCGGATTTGTTTTTCAGCAGTCTTTTTAGATAGCCTTTTATATTGAGGTATATCGTGGTAAACTTATCCTTATAAACCAACACCATCAATACTTTTTTAAAAACAATTTAAAACAACATGCCGGAACGCCTAACTTTACTGTAACAGCAAGCAATTATGTTAAAACCCGCTATTTCAAAAAAGGCTTTTTGGGATA
>JAYWIB010000719.1:0-6261 GCA_043789265.1 Chitinophagaceae bacterium | reverse complement strand
CAATATTCACCTTCATCGTTCACTTTAAAATCAAGTAAATATTTTTTCTCAATGTGCTTCAGCAAATGAACAACCAGTTTGTGTATTTCCATTCCGGCAAACTGTGTTTTGGTAAACAGCATGTAGAGGAATTTCTTTTCATGCCTGATTTTGCTGTTGCCATAAATCTCAAGATTCACTTCATTGCTCATTCTTCCGTTTGAAAGAAACTGAATGCTTACAGTTTCACATTCCGGGGGCGTAAAAGAAATGCCATACACTTTGTCCGTGTATTTCGTTTTACCCAGTTCATTTTTTACAAACTCCGTTTCATAAATATTGTATGGCCATTTGTAAATGGATACAATGTCTTTCACTTCCTCAATCATTGCAGGCAGCGATGCCGCAGGATTGAACCTTCCGCTGTAATGAATGGTAAGCCCCATAATTTTTTTTAGTTTAAAAGTTTGTTCGAAATCTAAAAAAACAAATAATAAATAACGGAAAAAATTCCCACTCCGTTTGCAAACAGCAGCCAAATTATTAATGTATCATAAAGACTTTTTATATGCCTGCTCAATGTATAAAAGAAATACGCCCCTAATAGTGATACAGCATACAATACATGCATGGCATACCTGGCCCAGGCAGGAATGAAATCTAATAAGCCCGTTTCTGTTTTAAAAACCCAAATAAAATCTATCGCATTTACACAAAACAAAACTGTGGCTGTTATCACCAATGCTAAAGAAAAGTATTTAGTTAATGATACCGGCATAAAAGCAAATTTCAAATCTATTTTTATCATAAATCAATGACATAAAAAAATAGCCAGCCTATCCCGCTAAAAAAAATAAAACAACAGGACAGAAAATAAAAATCCAATTATAGCCAGCCAGGTTATCATCATAGTCCAGGAGCGGAAGGTTTGTTTTTCGGTAAGGCCGAGGTATTGCTTTACCAGCCAGAAGCCTGCGTCATTTACATGAGAAAAAATAGAAGCACCTGCAGAGATACTGGTAACAATGGCTGCCAACTGTATGGCTGAAAAATGATGACCCGTAAGCAGGGGCGCTGTTAATCCGGCGGCTGTAAGCATGGCTACCGTAGCTGAGCCCTGCAGCACACGTATAAGGGCTGCCGCTGCAAAAGCAAATACCACGGGCTGCATGCCCATACCGGTTAATGACTCTGCCAGCATTTTTCCTGCACCGGTATTTACAAGCACTTGTTTAAACACACCGCCTGCTCCTATCACCAAAATAATATTGCCTGCAGGGGCAAATGATTTGGCACTGATATCCAGCAATGCTTTGGGTGCAAAGCCCCTGCGTATGCCGAGTATATACCATGCAGCAATATTGGCCACTATCAATGCGGCAAAAGGATGCCCGAGTAATGAAATAGTATCAGCAAGCGTTTTATTATGTACAGGTATCAATCTGGTTTTAACAAGCGTATTCAGGAGTATCAGTGTGATGGGTAAAAGTAAAATGGCAAATACCACGCTGGCTTGCGGCAAGTTGCTGCGGTTATCCTCCTGCACCGCAACAGCAGGTGCTTCAATAAATATTTTTTGTGCAATCCACTTACCAAAAAGAATACCGCTTACCACAATAGTGGGTACGGAAATACATAAGCCCACCAGTATTACCCAGCCGATATCTGCACCCAGTATACCTGCCACCGCCACTGGCCCGGCAGCAGGCGGAATAAAAGCATGGGCAAAACCAAGGCCTGCCAGCAGCGGCATTGCATACAGCAATAAAGATTTACCGGTTTGCTTTTGTACAGCGTACAGTACCGGCACCATCAGTATAAATGCCACTTCAAAAAATACGGGTATGCCTGTCAGCAATCCGGTGATGGCCATAGCAACCGGCGCATGTTTTTCTCCAAATTTTTTTACCAGTATTTGTGCAATGGCAACAGCACCGCCCGACTGCTGCAGCAATGCGCCAAACATAGCGCCAAGGCCCACAATGCAGGCCACAAAACCCAGCGTAGAGGCCATCCCTTCCTGTATGGTGCTGATGATTTTTTCGCCGGGTAAGCCTGCCATCAATGCGGTGGCAATGCTTGCCATCAGCAATGAAATATATGCAGGCAGTTTAAAATACAATATCAGTACTAATAAAATAGCAATGCCGCAGATAACACTGATAAGAAGAGCGTAATGCATAAAGAGCGGTTTTAAATTTTCCAGTCGGTATGATGTTTTTTTCCGGAAGGATCATCTTTTCGCTGGTAGGTATGGGCGCCAAAATAATCTCTCTGTGCCTGTATAATATTGGCACTGCTTTGCTCCTGTATATAATAATGAAGGTAATGTGCCGATGCAGCGAGGCAGGGCGTGGCTGCATTGTTAATAGCAGCCAGTGCCAGTATATGATTCAGTTGCGGAAGCTGCGTCTTTACAATTTCAACAATTGAAGGATGAAGTAATATGCGGCTGGTATCTTTTAAAATATCCTGCAGGCTGCTCATTAGTTCCGACCGGATGATACAGCCATTGGTCCATATACGTGCCAGTGCAGGCATATCAATGTTCCACCCATACGCCTGCGAGGCGGCATCAATTAAATGAAACCCCTGGTGATGATTTACTATTCTTGCGAGACTGTATGCATCAAATAATGCTGCTGTATCCACTGCAGCAGTTGTTCTCTGTATGGTATACAATGCAGCGGCTGCTTGTCTTTCTGCTAAAAATTCCGATTGATAACGGGCAAACAATCCTGCGGTTAATGAAGGAATGGCAACGCCCAATTCGCATGCTGCAATGGAAGCCCAGCCGCCGGTACCTTTATTGCCTGCTTTATCCAGTACATTGTCAATTAAAAAACTGTTGCCCTCTTTTTTCTTCAGTACCCGGGCAGTTATTTCCAGCAGGTAACTGTTAACGTTAGTATCAAGCTGCCAGTTAAATGTTTCTGTTATTTTATCAGGCTCATATCCTGCAGTCCATCTTAGTATATCATACACTTCTGCCAGCAACTGCATTTCGGCATACTCTATACCGTTATGAATCATTTTAACAAAATGACCTGCGCCTCCTTTGCCAATAAAGCTGCAGCAGGGTTTGCCTGTTTTATCTTTTGCTGCTATATTTTCTAAAAATATTTTTACTGCTGCGTAGCCTTCTGCCGAACCGCCCGGCATAATGGACGGCCCTTTTAATGCACCTTCTTCGCCGCCGGATACGCCCGTGCCAACAAACAATATGGATGATTGCAGCAATTGCATGCAGCGCCGCTCTGTGTCTTTATAAAAGGAATTGCCTCCATCAATAAGCACATCGCCTGCGGATAAATGGGGCAGCAGTAAATGGATCATTTCATCTACCGCTTCTCCTGCAGGCACCATTAAAAATATGCATCGTGGCACGGATAGTGATTGTACAAAAGAAGCAATGTCTTCAAAGCCTTTGGCACCGGCAAGTTCGGTATGCGATGCAATAAATGATGCTGCCACATTTTCTTCTACATCTGCCTCGTAGCGGTTGTACAGCGATAGCTGCACACCTTTGCCTGCCAGGTTCAGGCTGAGGCTTTTGCCCATTACACCCAGGCCTGCTAATCCAAATTGCTGCATGTGAGTTTTAATTTTTTCATGATAAAATCAACAATGTTTTCAGGGCTTTGCCTGATGTCGGGTTCTATTACATGCGGTGGTTTTTCCAATGCATCAAACTGCGACTGTAATAAAGAAGGAGCCATGTAGTGCCCTGTTCTTTTGCCAAGCCGCTCCGCAATAATATTAAAATCACCATTCAAAAATATCCAGTGGCATTGTTCTTTGATGCCTTCGCTTAGCTGGGTTCGGTAATTTTCTTTTAGCGCCGAGCAGCCAAAAATAACAGGATGCGTAAGCGTTTCATTCAGTACAAAACTATGTATGTGGTGCAGCCAGGGCTGCCGGTCTTCATCATTAAGCGGTACACCGGCCTGCATCTTGTCTTTATTTTGCTGTGGATGAAAATCATCTGCATCAAAATATGCATAACCTGTTTTTGCAGACAGCAGTTGTCCGATAGTCGTTTTGCCCGAACCTGCCACACCCATTATGTAAATTACTGGAAAATGCATTTTAATATAATTTGCCGGAGATAAATTTTTTAATGCAATAGAAGGAATGAAAATACTTATTTCCCTGAAATATTTATACAATAAAGCTTTCTATAAATACAGTTACTCAATAATTCCGTTTTCTTCTTTTGTAAGTTCAAGTAATAATAATCTTCTGAGCTAATAACTATCAATAGTATCTTTTTATTCTGAAACGTTTTGCCATCTCTCCATCCAAAAAATCCACTTCTTTACACTTTAATATAAACCTTATTTTTGCAGCCTAAAATAAAAATTATGCCAGGAACAGAGCTATACGGCGAGGCCGAAAAAAAAGAAGTAAATGAGGTGATGGAAACAGGTGTTTTTTTTCGTTACAATCATGATGCACAGCGCAAGGGTATCTGGAAAGCAAAAGAATTTGAAGCCGAAGTAAAAAAATTAACAGGCGCAAAATATGCACACGCCGTAAGCAGCGGATCCACAGCAGTAGCCACAGCACTGGCTGCAGCAGGTATTGGCGCTGGTGATGAAGTAATAGTGCCTCCATTTACTTATGCAGCAAGTGTGGAAGCAGTGTTATTTGTTGGTGCTAAACCCGTGTTTGCAGAAATAGACGAAACACTTTGCCTGAGTGCTGAAGGCATTAAAAATGTTTTGACGCCAAAAACAAAAGGCATTTGTTTGGTGCACATGTGTGGCGGTATGGCAAATATGGATGAGATAATGCCCCTCGTAAAAGAACACAATTTGATTTTAGTGGAAGATGCAGGTCAGGCATTTGGCGCTGCTTACAAAGGAACTAAGGTTGGCTTGTTTGGAAAAACTGGTTGCTACTCTTTCGACTTTTTTAAAATAGCCACCGCAGGCGAAGGCGGTGTGCTGGTAACCAACGATGAAGCCACTTACAGGCTGGCTGATGCCTACAGCGATCATGGGCACGACCATATTGGGAATAACCGGGGTATGGAGCAGCATCCCATCATCGGATTCAACTACCGCATCAGCGAAATACATGCTGCTATCGGTAAGGTACAAACGCAGCGGGTGCCGCAGGTAATTGAACTGAATAATAAAAATAAAAAACTGCTTGCACAGTTGCTTTCAAATACAGCGGGCATTTCATTTGCAGCCATTGCTGATGCAGATGGAGATTCTGCCACTTTCTTAAATATGCTTTTGCCTGATACGGCATCAGCTAAAGCAGTGGTGGATGAATTTAATAAAGCAGGCATCACCGGATTTAACTACTGGTACACCAACATGTATCATTTCATCAACCAGTGGGAACATATCAAAGGATTGAAAACCGCATCCGCATTGCCGGTAGAAATTTTGGGTGCTCCGCAGGATTATTTAAATCTGCATTTACCAAAATCGCAGGAAGTAATCGGGCGGTTAATTTCATTTGGTATCCGCTGCACATGGACGGAAGAGGAGATACATACATTGGCAAAAAATATTGCTGCCTGCGTTGAAAAAATTTTAGTACCAGTTCAAAGCGTTTAAGAGGTTTAAGACGTTTGAGACGTTTAAGACGTTTCAACAACATTCAACGGCTTAAACGATATTCAACGTTTTCAACGACATTCAACGGCTCAAACAACATTCACCGGCTTAAACGATACTCAACGGCTTAAACGACATTCAACGATATCATGCACAAAAATTTTAAAAACATAGACAAAGTAGTTTTCGGCCGTGGCAGTTTTGATAACATGGCTGGCATACTTGCCGAAAAAAGAAATGAAAACGCAGGCTTCTTTTTATTTGCAGTTGACAATTATTTTGCAGGTAAAGATTTATTAAAAAGAATTCCTGCAAAAGCGAATGATATTGTAAAGCTGATTGATGTGGATCCGGAAGAACCAACGACAGCACTCATTGATGCGTTAAGGGATGAAGTATTACACAGCAAAGGAATTCCTGCAGGTGTTATCGGCATTGGCGGCGGAAGCATTATGGATATTGCAAAAGCAGTATCGCTGATGTTTACTAACGAAGGTTCATCTGCTATGTACCAGGGATTAAATTTGATTAAGAAGCCAGGCATTTACCACCTTGGTGTGCCAACCATCTCCGGTACCGGCGCCGAAGTTTCCATGACTGCAGTGCTTACCGGCCCCGAAAAAAAATTAGGTTTAAAATGTGACTGGACAGTTTTTAACCAGGTAATTCTTGACCCTGAATTAATAGCATCTGTGCCAACCGGCAA
>JAYWIB010000718.1:0-1800 GCA_043789265.1 Chitinophagaceae bacterium | reverse complement strand
CCCTAACCCTTCGCAACAGTGGCTTTGCAACTTTTGCAGATGTAAATGTGCCAAATGGAAATGGATCTGTTACAGGCATATATACATTGTTTGGCACTAAAAGGCAAATTTTTATAAGAGACACCGCTGATGTAAAGTTCTATGGCACCCGCTGTACTTCCGGTGGCGGTGGCGGTGGCGGTGGCACAGTTGTTAATTTATTAAGCGAAAATTTTACTTCCTTGACAGCTACAGGCAATCCGCCGGTGGCAATAGCGGGATGGAACAATCTTTCGGAAGCAGGCAGCAGAAAATTTGATGTACGTTCTTTTAGCGGAAATAATTATGTACAGTTAAGTGCTTTCGGAAGCAATGCAGCATCGTTAATTACCTGGCTCGTAACAAAACCGGTTAACCTTGGATCGTTCGCCAACAAAACATTGACATTTGATACTAAAGCCGGCTTTGCAAACGGAGCTGCATTAAAAGTGCTGGTATCTTCTAACTATACAGGCACCGGCAATCCCTGGGATGCGGCTGTAACTTGGACGGATATTACTTCTTCAGCTACATTATCTCCTGGCACAGCAAGTGGCTACCCGCCCAGCTTTACGCCATCGGGCAATGTGAGCCTGAATGCATTTTCGGGCACCATATACATTGCCTTTAAATACGAAGGTGCCGATCCATCAGGCGCAGGCAGCGATAAAACAACTACCTGGCAGATTGATAACATCAATGTAGCCGGTAATTAAATTTCAACATAATTCATTTTCAAAAGCCTTGCCTCTGCAGGGCTTTTGTATTTTCAATAATAGCTTGCCACCTTGTCAGCAATACCACCGCTGGCATTTATTTTGACTATGGAGGCTAAACTTATTTTTTTATGCAAAAAGGAAACATACGGGTACAGACGGAAAACATTTTTCCCATTATCAAAAAATTTTTATACAGCGAGCATGATATTTTTTTAAGAGAACTGGTGAGCAATGCAGTGGATGCTACGCAAAAATTAAAAACATTATCGTCGCTGGGTGAGGCAAAGGGTGAGATGGGTGAGCTGGATATTGAAATAAAAATTGATGCTGACAAAAAAACATTGACCATTTCTGACAAAGGAGTTGGTATGACGGAAGAAGAAGTGGACAAATACCTTAACCAGGTGGCTTTTAGCGGAGCAGAAGAATTTTTAAACAAATACAAAGGCCAGAATGAAAATAATATCATTGGCCATTTTGGATTGGGTTTTTATTCATCCTTTATGGTAAGTGATAAAGTGGAAGTGATTACCAAATCGTATAAAGAAGACGCCAAAGCGGTTAGATGGGAATGTGACGGAAGCCCCGAATTTATTTTGGAAGATGCTGAAAAAACTGAAAGAGGAACAGACATCGTACTGCACCTCAATGAAGAAAGCCAGGAGTTTTTAGAACAACACCGGGTGCAAACCATCCTCGAAAAATTTTGCCGCTTTTTGCCAATTCCCATTCAGTTTGATGGCAAGCAAATAAATAATCCCACACCTGCATGGACAAAAAAGCCTGCCGAACTTACTATAGAAGATTATCAGAATTTTTACAAAGAACTGTATCCCTATAATGAAACACCGCTTTTCTGGATTCATTTAAATGTTGATTATCCATTCAATCTTTCCGGCATTTTGTATTTCCCAAAAATTAAACAATCGTATGAAATACAAAAAGACAAAATACAATTGTACAGCAATCAGGTATTTGTAACGGATGAAGTAAAAGATATTGTACCGGAATTTTTGATGCTGCTGCAGGGTGTTATTGACAGTCCCGATATTCCATTGAATGT
>JAYWIB010000717.1:0-6273 GCA_043789265.1 Chitinophagaceae bacterium | reverse complement strand
AATAATTATTAAACTGTTTTCTGTAAAAAAGACCCACGGCAGGCTTCAGGCGGTTGAGCTTAGCCCTTGTATTTAAGTCTCCAAAATAATGAGCCACTCCCAGGGTTACGCCCACTTCTCCCTGCAATACATTCACATCATACGATCGCTGTGCATACAGCATGGCTGCCTGCACGGTAACAGCTGCAATAAGGAGGATTTTTTTCATAATTTGAAAAGTAAGAAATGTTTGTATAAAAGGTTCGGCCTCAGGGTTTGAAATTAAAGATATAACATTTATGATTTACCCAAACCTGCCCATTGAAAATTAAGTGCCGGGCTGCATGCCGGGCATACATATTCATTCAGTTTCTTTTATCAAGCCCCCACGACAATTTACTACGCAGGGTTTGCAAAAAATTATTTTCATTCATCCGTATCAGGTTGATGCCAAACTTCTCTTTTTTTACAGCAAGCTGTGCTTCTTTTGGCACCACCATGCGCCTGCTGTCCAGCGTGCAGATAAACGAATCTGTCCGGCCTTCTACCTCAAAAGAAATGATGTTGTTATCCGGTACTACTATGGGCCGTATATTTAAATTGTGCGGCGCTACAGGTGTAATAACAAAACTGCCGCTTTCCGGAAAAACAATGGGGCCATTACAACTAAGTGAATAACCGGTAGAGCCTGTAGGTGTAGCCACTATCAATCCATCGGCCCAGTAGGTATTTAAAAATTCACCATTCAGGTAAGTGTGAATTTTTATCATTGAAGAAGAATCTTTTTTCTGCAATGTAAATTCATTGAGTCCGTAAGGCACTTTATCAAACATGGGTATATCTGCATCCAGGTGTATAAGGGTGCGGAGTTCAGTTACATAGGTGCGCTGTGCCAATGCACTGATGGCTGAATGCAAATCTTCTTTGCCAATATTAGCCAAAAAACCCAGCCTGCCATAATTGATACCCAGCACAGGAATACCTGTGTCTTTTACAAGCGTTACAGTATCCAGTAAAGTACCATCGCCGCCAAGGCTTATCAGGCAGTCAATGCTATCATCCAGTTCTTCTGCTTTGCTGAAGGTTGTATACTTTCCTTTTAAATCAACGGCTGAATAAAACTGGTTAAAAAAATCCTGGAAAAAAACCGGCTCCACTTTATTGAAATACAATTCTTCCAGAAAAGACTGCATGTCTTTGTGCTGGTTGTTTTCAATTCCCCTGCTGTATATCGCTATTTTCATTTGTGCTGTTGTTGATTTTTGGTGAGCATCATAATCCGCTTTGAGCCTGTAAAAATAATCCGTTTTTACCTAACTGATTAAAACTATACTCCACCCGCAGGTTAATGTCGTACAGGGTAAGAATATCTATACCAATGCCTCCGCTATACAACAATTTGTTGCTGAGATTGGTAACAAATGCCTGCCTGTTGTAAGTGTATCCCATATCTGAATAAGTTTTTGCAAAAAGGGTAAAAGGTATTTTTGGATATTGTTTGGACCTGACTGGTGAAGGAATTTTGATGGTAAATAATTTTTTTTTAAGGGATGATTTCAGCAGGCTGTAAGCCACGCCATCCACCACATATAATTCCAGCCCCCGCAGATTGATGTCGTTGTAGCCAAGTGCACGCTGATTGATATAAGGCTGCTTAAAAGGAAGTGTAAGTTTACCCATTAACTGCATGCTGCCGTACCAGCTATTTTTTAAATCCCAAAACTTATTATAAGCTGCTTCTATAAAAAACATATTGGTGCCGCCTGAAAAGCCCCATCCTCTTTTAAAAAGTTTAGCAGAAGCAATCACGCCTTTTAAAGGATATACCGCATTGTTGGCATTGGTATATTGATAGGTATAACTGACATCAATAAATTTTTTTGATGAAGCGCCGGTATTAAAATAATTGGGATTGTACGGCTCTTTTGTAATAGAATCGGTTAACTGCACATGGCTGTACATCACAGAAAAATTATGTGCATCCAGAATGTTTTTACGGATGTTGTATCCAACAGTTACGTATGCAGTTTTTCTGGAAAACCTGCCGTTGTTAAAAAGCAGCGGTTTATTGTCGGTGCCTGTTTTATAAATAAACTCCCTGTTTTGCACATACCCGGCACCGGCAGAAAACCCATTGGTAAGCGCTTTGTTGCTTAATGGCTGTGTATAGGTAAAGGAATAATTTCGGGTAAAGCCATTTAAAAAAGTAAACCGCAGTAAATCTCTTCTGCCGGTAAGATTATAATGGGTGAACTTAACACCATATACCACTCTGTCGAGATCGCCATGATATTTTTTCAGCCATTCATTTATGTTTCTGTCTACCAGTTGAAACTTGAGCACGGGAAAAATATACCAGCGTTCTTTAAGCCGGATGTCAATATTTATATCTTCATTATTTAAAGGAGCTACTGCAATTTTTACTTCATTAAATAAATTGCTGTTGTATACCTGCTGGCGTGCTTTCTGCAGTTCGTTGTTTAATAATCCAATGGTTACTGAGTCGCCTTCTTTCAATTGTATTTCTCTGCGGATGATGAATTCTTTGGTACGCCTGTTGCCAAAAATATTTATTTTATTTATCCGCACCTTAGCAAGCGGATTTTTATTTACAGTTATCAGGGTATCTGCTGCCGTGGTGGATACATCTACATTTTGCGCCGCAGCACTGGCTGCCATACAGGTATACAAACAAAACTGAACTATCTTTATTTTTAAACACATTCAAATTCTTTTGCGTAAAGGCCGGTAAAAATAAATGATTATTGTTGTAAGAAAATTATACAATGATTTTTCCCGGAGCAAAGCTGCCGTTGATAAAATACAGGAAGGAAATTTAAAATCAGATATCGAGATAGTTCATCAGGTGGCGATAGTTGCTGTGTATTTCGTTTTCAAATTTTTCGTCACCAAAATAATATATCACATCGTACTCATATCTTTCAAAAGAAGAAACGATGGAGGCAATCTCTTTTTTATTTAAATGTAGTGTTACCGTAAGCAGGCCCGTGGCAGCATGCACTGTTGTATTTAAGTGAAGTATGGTGGCATCGTTGCTCTCCACTATGCGGCTGATTTCTGAAATGGCAAACTGGCTGCGTTCCATTTCCATTACTATGATGCCGCCAATTTCACTGGCACCCGAAAAATCGCCCAGTGCTTTTAATAAATCTGTAAGCGTAATTACGCCGGTAAAATCATTCTCTTCATTTACTACAGGCACTACCGAACTTTCGTAACTGTTGCTGAAACTTACAGCGTTTAAAAAATGTTCGTTTTCTTTTACAAAGGCTTTTATAAAACCTGCCTGTAATATTTGTATACCCAGCTTAGGTTCTTCCACGTCCAGCAAATCATCTTCACTTACCAGGCCAAGATAATTTTCTTCGGATACCACGGGCAGGTGCGTTACCCTGTAGTCGTTGATTAACTGCAGGGCTTTTGCAACCGAATCGTCTAACTGAAGGCGGGGAATATTATTATTGATGAGTTCCGTTGTAAGCATGTGATGAGGTTGTGCGAATTATTGCTGGTATTGTTTTCAAAAAAAAGACAATAAAAAATATCAATTAGTTGCAGCAGGCACATGCTGTTTTGCAAGAAAGGCATCCAGGATATTGTTAAATTCCTCCGGCACTTCCATCATAGGTGCATGGCCGCACTTATCAATAAAATAAAGCTCGCTGTGTGGAATAAGCTTTTGAAATTCTTTGCCTACAAAGGGCGGGGTAATGGAATCATTGTTTCCCCAGATAAGACAGGTGGGTTGTTTTATTTCTTTTAGTTCTTCCCCAAGGTTGTTTCTAATGGCACTCTTTGCCAGTGCAATTATCTTTATTACTTTAAGCCGGTTATTGGTTATTTCAAATACTTCGTTTACCAAATCTTCGGTAGCCATTGCCGGATCATAAAATGTAAGTTCTGTTTTTTTGCGGATGTAATCTCTGTCGCCCCGCTTTGGATACGTATCGCCCATGCCATTTTCAAAAAGCCCCGAGCTTCCGGTTAATATTAGTGTCTTAATCCTTTCCGGACATTTTAAAATATGCACCAGTGCCACATGCCCGCCGAGTGAGTTGCCCAATAAATGAATGTTATTGTAATTGCGGTGTTCAATAAATTTTTGAACAAACTTTTGAAGCCCGCTAACAGATGTATGAAGCAGATCCAGCTCCAGCAGGGGCAGCATGGGAACAATTACTTTATTGGTCTGCCGAAAATGCTCTATCAAATCCCTGAAATTACTTAATGCGCCAAATAAGCCATGCAGCAGCAGCAGTGGTTCGCCCTCTCCTTCTTGTATGTATTTAAATTTTCCGTCTTGTTTTATTTCGTAACTCATGCTGATGGTGCCGATGTGATTTTATAGCAGAAGAACCCTTTGCTAAAATAAGCAATCGGGCTAAAATTACATTAATTATAATAATGCCTGAAATTATTGCTGCAATTTACCGGAGGCAGTTTCAAAAAAACTTTCCAGTTGTGTAAACATATCTTTAAATAACGGAATGATTGATGCAAAACTATTCATTACTGCAGGCCCCCACGGTTTTATAAAAGGATATACCAGCGAGTCTCTTATTGCAGATGCCGTTAGCAGGTTAATTTTTTCTGCATAAAATAAAAAGATACTAAATATGATACCATATAATGCAGCAAAAAAAATGATGCCTCCCAACCTGTTGAGCCATCCAAGCATTGCCAGTTCAAAAGTTTTTTGAAGAAGGCGGCCTGCCCAGTTTACTGCTATTACCACTGCAATAAATACTGCAGCAAAAGCAATAAATGGAAGCCATCGTGGCGGCACAGCTATGTGCTGCTGCAGATATACTGCAGCCACTGCTGATAATTTTAATGCGGCAGCCATACCAATAATATAAGCCACTATGGAAAACAATGCCAGCACAAGCCCCTGCCTGTAACCCTTTACCAGTGCGGCAATCATTAGGATGACAAACAGTATATCTATCATTAGCGTGCCAGCAGTTCTTTTACAATATTGCTGATGGTTTTTCCATCGGCCTGCCCTGCCAGTTGTTTGCTGGCCACACCCATTACCTTGCCCATATCGGCAGGAGAGGCGGCACCTGTGTCTGCAATAATTTTGGTGACTGCTTCTTTAATGGCTGCTTCGTCCATTTGCTTCGGCATAAATTTTTCAATTACTGCCATCTCTTCTTTTTCTTTAACTGCCAGGTCTTCCCTTCCCTGCTTTTCAAAAATCTCCAGCGAATCCCGGCGCTGCTTCATCATCTTCTGCAAAAATTTTTGTTCCGTTGCTTCGTCTATTTCGCCGCGTGCGCCGGGTTCTGTTTTTGCTTTAATAATTTCTGCTTTAATGGCCCGCAGGCCACGCAGCACTGCTTCATTTTTTGCTTTCATGGCTTCTTTCATTTCTGCCATAATTTTTGTTTCTAAATTCATACTGCTGTAATTTTCAACATTAAAAATTAGTCCGATCCACTAAAGGCTGCTATACCCTGATGGTGCCGGGTTTCGTTTACTACTTTATTATACGGAGCATTCAATCATCACATTAAATGCACACTAAAAATTGCTTTAAGGAAAGGGCCGCTATTTTTGTTCCTTTAATTGTATCTGCCTGAATTTTTCAAAAAAATCTTTGGCAAATTTTTTCATGTCATCCGCAAGCTCCTGCTGCTGCGTGGCTCTTTTAAAAGTATCTGCCATCGTCATTATCATCTGGTAATAAAAATCTGCCATCTCATCCACCATCATATCTTTTGTCCATAAGTCTATCCGCATGGCTGTTTTATCAGCGCCATCCCAAAACGCCAGGCACATGGCTTTGGCTTTATTTGCCATTTCTGCATTGCTGTCTGTTGCATTCCAGCTTATTTGCTGCGGCACTTTATGTGGGTCTAAAAGAACATCAATTTTTATACTTGATTGCTGCATACTGTTGATTGAAAAATACTTTTGCTAAAAGCAGTTAATAAATAAATGTGGGCAAAGGTAATAAGTTTGTGCTTAGTTGGTGGCGGACACAATGTGCTGCCAAAGCAATCGAGCGGACGTATCCCCATCATAATTTTTTACCTGCACTGCGGCCTTTTGTATCAATGCTGCGGCTTCATTTTCATTTTTAAATAGCAGCATCATTTTGTCTGCAATGTCTGCAGTATTTTTTGGATCGATAAACAATACAGCTTCTCCAAGCAGTTCCTTATTGCTTTCATTATCTGACGCTATTACCGGTACGCCGCATTGCATAGCATTAAAAATATTTTCATACTCACCTGCATACAACAGTGGTGATACAAAAGTGTAGGC
>JAYWIB010000716.1:0-1804 GCA_043789265.1 Chitinophagaceae bacterium | reverse complement strand
TTTAAGTTTGTATTTGATTGCTGTTAAACGCAATTATTTATCTCTGCGCAAAATACGATTATTTGCCTTCGCCCTTAAAAATAATCACAATCGTAAGTATCATTATCCGCAGGTCTACCAGCAGCGATACATTTTCAATATACATTAAGTCGTACACCATGCGCTGTATCATTTCTTCTACCGATGATGCATACCCGAATTTTACCATGCCCCAACTGCTTAGTCCCGGCTTTACTTTAAAAAGATATTTATATTCAGGATGCACTGCTATTACCTGGTCAACATAAAATTTCCGTTCCGGTCTTGGCCCTACCAAACTCATCTCTCCTTTTATAATATTCCATAACTGCGGCAACTCATCCAGCCGCCATTTCCGCATAGTTCTGCCCCACCTGGTAATGCGTGGGTCATCTCCATTACTCAGCATAGGTCCATTTTTTTCAGCATCATTTACCATGCTTCTGAATTTGTAAATGATAAACGGAATGCCTTTGTACCCTATTCTTTCCTGCAGGTAAAATACAGCACCAGGGGAAGATAGTCTCGTTCTGATAGCTGCGTACAGCAGCAAAGGAAAAAGCAACAGTATGCCTGCAATAGAAATAAATAAATCTATAAAGCGCTTGCTGTTTTTTTGCCAGGACGGAAGCAGGCCACTGTGTACATCAATGAGCGGCACGCCCATTACATTGCTGGTTTGTACAGCACCGCTGATGATGTCCACTGCATCTGGTGTTATTTTTATATTTACATCTTTATCGCTTAACTGCTGTAGAATTTTTGTAAGCAATTCCCGTTCATTTTTTTCAACTGTAATAATTATTTCCTCAATTTTATCTGCAGCAATAATGCTGTTAATAGCAGACAGATCGTAATATTTATTAATTGACTGGGGCAGTACGCCACCGGCTCCATTGATGTTTAAAAAACTCCGGATACAATAACCGCCTGCAGCCTCCGGCTGTATAAATGATGTATAAAACTGGCTGGCATTTTTAACTGAACCAATCAGCAGCACATTAAAGAAAACTGCACCTTTTTTTATCTGTGCTTTTGCCAGGCTTAATAAAGAAAGGCGCATAACCGTTGTTATAATAAATACAGGCAATAAGAGTGCAAAAAATTCTTTGTAGTAAAGTGAATTGTACCGTTGCGGATTTTTAAGAATGAAAAAAAACAGCAGCGCCAGGCACCCGATGAGTGATACAGCAAGGGTTCTCAGCACTTCAGTAATGGCAGTTTTTTGATAAATACCCTCGTAGGCACCACTCAACAAATGCAGGCTGAGCCACCCGGCCACATACAAAAAAGCGCCTGCATAAAAACCCGGCGGCAGAAAAAAAGAATAATGATAAATGAGTGTGCGAAAAAAATAAAAAAGAAACCACGTAAGCAAAGCGCCTGCAATATCCCCCAATATATACCACCTGCTATTTATCCGTGACTGATTCAAAAACTTTTTATAATTACTGTGGTAAAATATAATAAAATATGCTGCATTACCCCTGAATACCTTTGCCGATTTTATCCAGTATCTGGTGTGCCACTTCCATTGCCCTGAAGCCGTCAAGCACTGTTACCGGTGTTTCTGTATTGTTTGCAATGGCTTCGCAAAATGCCGTAAGTTCCAGCTTTATGGCATTGCCTTCTTCTACCACAGGATTGGCTATGGCAATGGTTTTTTTACCGCTGTTTGTTTCTATGTCAAATGTAAATACGTTTTTATCAGAAGGCGTATTGAGCTTTATGACCTCTGCTTTTTTTTCTAAAAAATCAATACCTATGTAGGCATCTTTTTGAAAGA
>JAYWIB010000715.1:0-1805 GCA_043789265.1 Chitinophagaceae bacterium | reverse complement strand
CATCAGACATCAGACATCAGACATCTAAAATTTTATTTCTCTCTCAAAATATTGCCTGCATCCAACACACTGCTGAAATTAAAAACTGTGCCTTTATTTAAAATGTTTTTATATTTATCCGGTTAACGTCATTAACCAAATGGGTGCAATAAAAATTATTTTGGAAGAACAAGGATTAAGGGATGGGTTACAAACCCTGCCCATCAATATTTCTGTTGCCAAAAAAATTACGTGGATAAACATACTGATTGACTCCGGTATCAAAAGGATACAGGTGTGCAGTTTTGTGCATCCCAAATTGGTACCACAGATGGCGGATGCAGAGGAAATCATCAAGGCCTTGCCAAAAAGAGATGACATTATTTTCAGTGGACTGGCATTAAATGTAAAAGGTGTGCAGCGTGCCATAGATGCCCGATTAAAACATTTGGCCATTTCCATTTCTGCCAGTGACACACACAGCCGGAAAAATGCCAACAAAAGTCTGGAAGAAGCAAAGACAGAATTTAAAGAAATGATATCTCTTGCATTACAAAATGGCATCACTATTCGGGGTGGCATTCAATGTGCATTTGGATGCCGCTATGAAGGAAAGATAAATGAAGAAGTTGTTTATGATTTGGTGAAACATCACTTGGATAGAGGTATACAAGAAATTGCATTGGCAGATTCAACAGGAATGGCTAATCCTGTGCAAATGAAAAGGATGATGAATAAAGTAATTGAACTCAGCGGTAATATTCCCGTCGCCTTGCATCTGCATAATACAGAAAATAAAGGTTATGCAAATATGTGTGCTGCCATTGAAGCAGGTGTAAAACAATTTGATACTGCCTTTGGAGGATTGGGCGGATGCCCGTTTATAAAAGGTGCAACAGGAAATATTGCAACAGAAGACACCGCTCACATGCTGCGACAAATGGGATTTGAAACCGGCATCAATATTAATAAAGTGGCGGAAGTAAGCAGGGAAATGGAAGCTATGCTAGGAGAAGAATTGCCTGGCCTGATATATAAACTTTTTGAAATGAATAACATTACTATAATTTGATGTTTCTGCAATTGTCTCTACACTGTCGAGACAATTTAAAGCAATAATAAAATGGCAAAATCAGCACAACTGATAACAGGCAACAGATCTTTAATAAATGATATTAAGAAGCTGATAGAGGCTTCACGGAATGCTGTTGCATTAAATGTGAATGCAGAAATGACAATGCTGAACTGGCAAATTGGGAAAAGGATACAGCAGGAGATTTTGCAAAACAAAAGGGCGGCATACGGAAAGGAAATCATCAAGCACTTATCAGTTTCGCTACAAAAGGAATATGGCCAGGGCTTTGGCGAAAAAACATTGCGGCATTTGGTAAAATTTTTTGAATTATACAGGTCAGAACGAATTGTCTCTACGCTGTCGAGACAATTGTCATGGTCGCATATCACCATCCTGCTTTATATCAACGAACCGTTGAAAAGGGAGTTTTACACAGAGATGATAAAAATGGAAAGATGGCCGGTGAGGCTGTTGAGGGATAAAATTGATTCCATGCTTTTTGAAAGGACTGCTATTTCCAAAAAGCCGGCTGCATTGATAAAAAAAGAACTGAATGATTTGAAGTATGATGAAAAGATTTCGGCTGACCTGATTTTCCGTGACCCTTACTTCCTGGATTTTCTTGGGCTGGGAAATAATTTTTCTGAAAAGGATCTGGAAAGCGCCATCATACAGCAGTTGCAGCAATTCATCATTGAGATGGGCAGCGACTTTGCATTTATTGCCCGCCAGAAAAGGATTGTGATTGATG
>JAYWIB010000714.1:0-1805 GCA_043789265.1 Chitinophagaceae bacterium | reverse complement strand
GCTTCATATGCATCCGGCAGCAGTTCGTACGGCCCATAAAAATGAGCGACCAGTACACTGTCTGTACCTGTTTGCCTCAGTAATATATTGGATGGCTGCCTTGCCGGTTTTTTATTTACTGCAATACCAGCTTCAAAAAAACAAGGTTCTTTTCTGCCGCTATTGAACCACGCCATTGGCCTGCCAGTAATTTTTAAACCATTCTTTTTTACAACAGCCGCTAATTTAAAAGAATAAATTTCTCCCAGCTTAAGTCCTATGCGGCTGAGTGTACGGGCACTGTCTTTCATATATATAATGGTGCGTTTATCAGAAAGGGTGTCCGTTATATTAATGATGGGAGGCCTTTTACCTGCCTGCTTTGCAGGAAAAACAATTTCAGGCGTATCTTTTTTTGGTGAAGCATCTGCATTGCTTTTTTCTTTGCTGCTGTTGCAGGAAACAGCGCCTGCCATTGCCAGCGCCGCCATAAGAGCGAAGAGATTTTTTTGTATGTCCATATAAAAATAATTTCCTTTTAAAGGTAATACAGGGCTGTATATTCCATTGGCTAAAGATGCAAAGGATAAGCCAAGTTTTCCGAATATGGGATTTCTGCTGTAGGTTTGCACCCCGAACTTAGTATATATATGTACAGCATCACTTATAAATTTGAACAGAAAGGATTACAGCCGGTAACTATTGATGGAATTGAAGATGGGCAGTCGCTGCTGGAGGTTGCATTAAAAAATGACATAGAACTCCATCACAATTGCGGCGGCGTATGTGCCTGCAGCACGTGCCACCTGTACGTGCAGCAGGGAGAAAATTACTTAGAAGAACTGTCTGATAAAGAAGAAGATTTTATTGACCGGGCTATTAATCCAAGATTAAGCTCCCGCCTGGGCTGCCAGTGTGTACTGCTGGAAGGCGATGGAAATATTGTGGTAACACTGCCTGATCAAACACAATTTTTAGGAGAATAAAATAAAGCAGATCAATTATGATGTTTGAACCGCCCATTCACTGGAAAGATTATGAAGATATAGCCATGAAACTGTACGAACGCTTTGGCAATGATTTTAATGAAGGAAAGATTTACCGGGTACGCTTTACCGACCTGCACAAGTGGGTGCTTGAAATTCCAAATTTTGCAGGCAAGGCAGAAGAAAGCAATGAAGGACATTTGGAAATGATACAGAGTACCTGGGTGTACGAATGGCGGGATGCTCAAAAATAATTGTACAGCTTTGTAAATTATAATTTGACTGATACAGTTGAATGCGGTATCCAATTATCTGCTGGCAATGCTTAATTTAGCGCCACCAATATAGTCAATGAAATTTTTAACCGCTTTTTTCCGTCTTATCCGCTGGCCCAATCTTTTATTTATTGCACTTACGCAGTCACTTTTTTATTATTGTATAATACTGCCTGCATTGCCTGCTTCTTATGCATCATTGCCGCATGCTTTTACGTACAGGCTTTTCTATTTGCTGGCCGCAGCATCCATATTGATAGCAGCAGGCGGCTACATCATCAACGATTATTTTGACATAAATATTGACCGGGTAAATAAGCCCGGCAAAATGGTGGTGGAAAAAATTATTTACCGCCGCTGGGCTATTTTGTGGCACCTTATTGTTACCACACTTGGTGTGGCCATCAGCCTGTATGTATCTGTACAAACAAACCTTGTAATTATTGCCGGCAACATTGTGTGCACTGCCTTGCTGTGGTTTTATTCCACCACATTTAAAAAGAAATTACTTGCCGGCAACCTCATCATTGCAGCGCTGATGTCGTGGACAATTATTGTGTTGTAC
>JAYWIB010000713.1:0-1807 GCA_043789265.1 Chitinophagaceae bacterium | reverse complement strand
GGGTCTGTCAATATTTTAAATCCATTGATGTTTAATAAGACACATGCGGTGTCGATATGTGTGATCGTTACTTTCATTTTATTCTGTTTTATTTTGATTATAGTTATTAATTAGATACTACACTCTGTTTTTGTAAAACCATATTTTGTAAAATCAATGGTTTTATGAGCTCCAGGCTGTTTTACCAGATGCAGGACTGTCGAACTGCATACGGCTGCCCTATTTTACAAGTCTCTCGTCAACCGAATATTTTCCGCTTCCGTTTATAAGGGTCGCAATAGCTAAACCAACTATTAGTAAGTGATACTCATAACCTTCGCCTTTTTGATTGCCAAACCAATTCATAAAAAAGCCATTGTGAAGGTGCGATGTGAAGATGATGCCTAAAAATAAAATGATTGTTAAAGCCGACCAGATGCGACTTGCAAAACCCGCAATTAAAGACAATGCTCCGATAAATTCAATGATGATTATCAGGAAACCAATTATCCAGGGTAAATTCATTGTGTCGGTAAAAAAGCCCATTGTTCCAGTGAATCCGTATCCACCAAACATACCAAGCATTTTTTGTGCTCCGTGTGGAAATAAAATTAAACCTATTGTAAGCCGGGTAATAACGCCAGTCCAATCGTTGTTTGTTTTGAATATTTTGTTTTTCATTTTCTTAATAATTTTAATTGCTTTGTGATTTGCGCAATGCGTTGTCCAAAAAGTTCAGTTTTGTGCAAACCTTTTAATTGATTTTGTTCTGTTATTGAGTTGCCCGAAAAAGTCATAAGTCCTAAATAGCTTGCAAGACCGTAAGGCTAGTACCATTGTTTCTCTTTTTCAAACTTTGGCAAAATGCCTGTTCTACTGATGTTGCTATTTGCACAGCTATCGGTATTAGCTGAAAAATTACTTTACTATAATCTCCTTATTTTGGCTGGTATGTGCACTAAAAAAACCCAGCACATTTCCGCTAATATTTGATTCAGGGTTTTCGGGTATGGTATTCCCATCAGCTAAATTTTGAATACCCAATAAATAATGGTAAACATTTTTATCTATAAAACAAAATGCTATTGCTACCGTATCACCAACCTTTATTTTTATTTTACCAGTAGTTAAAAACAAAGGAGCCCTGCCGCCATCCGAATAAAAATCATCTGCTACATGTGTTATCCTGTCCTCTTTGCCATTAATGGTTTGTACCACCTGGATATTATCACCATAGCCAACTGGATCGGTATATGAAACACCTATCCATTTTTCTGCATCACCGCTGCCAATACCACCACCAAAAGGATTGTTGTCAACTACCAGGCTGTCCAGCACTGCCTTCCTGGTTATGGTAGACGATGCAGTATAAGTTTTACCTTCCAGCAGTACAGATAAATGATAGGTTCTTCCTATCACACCTTTAAGCGCTGTATTAGTGTATATGCCTGTTGTAGTTTCTTGCAGCGTAAATACATTTCCAAGATTGTCGGTAATTTTTACAAATGCACCACTAACTTTTGGGTAATTGCTATTTGTACTAAACACCCCGGATTTACTAACCGTAACTTTTGCAGGACTGCCGGTGTCGTCTACCATTCCTTCTATTACCAAACGGGCTGCTGCATTTTTTAAATCAATGTTGATTACTTTTTCGCAAGATGAAAATGTGAAGAGTGATAGTATTAATATTATGATTGCTGAATGTTTCATTTTTTTTTTTTGATTTTTAAAATTTAAAATTCCAGGTTGCGCTGGGTATTATGCTGAATAATGAAGTACGTACCGCTTCAGTTTTTGAAGGATCATCTTTATTTTCTCTGAAGTT
>JAYWIB010000712.1:0-1808 GCA_043789265.1 Chitinophagaceae bacterium | reverse complement strand
TAGAGCCGCACCTGGGATACATTCACCGCTCTATTGAAAAAATGTGTGAGAGCCTGAGCTACCGGCAGTTTATTTATGTTACCAGCAGGATGGATTATTTATCGGCACACATCAACAACCATTGCTGCGCTTTGTGTGTGGAAAAAGGTTTGCAGATAGAAATACCGGATAGGGCAAAAGTGATAAGGGTGCTGATGGATGAGCTTACAAGAATTGCTTCGCATGAACTGTGGTGGGGTGCTATGGCCATGGACTTAGGTGCTTTTACACCGTTCTTTCATGCCTTTAGAGAAAGAGAAACCATCAACGATATAATGGAAGAAACATGCGGTGCCAGGCTTACGATGAACTACATGGTGCCGGGAGGCGTAATGATGGATATACATCCCAATTTTATAAAAAGGGTAAAAGATTTTATTATACTGTTTAAATCAAAAGTGGATGAGTATGCAGAGATGCTCACCGATAATATTATTTTTAAAAACAGGATGCAAGGTGTGGGTGTGCTTAGTAAAGAAGATGCTATTTCATTTGGCTGCACAGGCCCGGTGGCACGGGGCAGCGGCGTGAATTGTGATGTAAGGAAATTGTATCCTTATGAAGTGTACAATCAGATTGACTTTGAAGAAATTACAGAAACAGCAGGCGATTCGATGGCGAGATATATGGTGCGGCTGAGGGAGATGCGGCAGTCAGTAAAAATTATTGAACAATTAATAGATGGCATTCCGGAAGGAGATTTTCAGGCAAAAACAAAAGCTGTATTAAAATTACCGAAAGGAGAATTTTATCAAAGAGTGGAAACGGCCCGGGGCGAATTTGGTGTTTTTATAATAAGTGAAGGTGGTACCACACCCTACCGGATTAAATTTCGTTCGCCTGGATTTTCTAATCTTTCTGCCCTGGATCATATGGCACGAGGGAGCAAGCTCGGCGATTTAGTGGCAATGATGGGTACGCTGGATTTGGTGATACCGGATATTGACAGATGAAGCAGCCCCTCCTAACCTCCCCTGAGGGGAGGAACATGAAAGAGCAGCCCCTCCTAACCTCCCCCGTGGGGAGGAACAGGCCGGAAGTCCAGTGCTTTGGGATGTCTGTTTTAAATTTAAAATGGACTTGTGTGATTTAAGTTTATTAAAATAATGTGTGGAGGTTGATTAAAGATGTAATGTGGATTTGGAAGAGCTAAAGTTTATTAATGATATGCAGCACCTCCTCCTCTCCACCGGAGAGGAGGAGGGAGGAGAGGCCGCTGATGTTGATTAAAGATGTAATGTTGATTTGGAAGCGATACAGTTCATTAAAAATATGCAGCGCCGCCTCCTCTCCACCGGAGAGGAGGAAGGGAGGAGAGGCTGGAGCCGTCGATTTTTAACCACAATAAAAAACAAAATTACCTGCTTAGTTTCTCCGAAATATCAACAAACATTGATCATTGGCTGAATGAAACCTTTAGCCCTACTGGTGTATTGGTGATAGAAATGCTGATTGCTGGAATATGCATCATCAGCCTGTTTGCCATACTTGGGCTTGTGCTGGTGCTGATGGAAAGAAAAGTTTCTGCATGGATGCAGATTCGGCTGGGACCTAACAGAGTGGGACCAAAGGGTATGTTGCAATCTTTTGCAGATACTTTAAAATTACTTGCCAAAGAAGGATTGACACCTGGAGGTGCAGATAAATTTCTTTTCAATTTTGCGCCCATCCTTGCAATTATTGTTGCCATGTTGCTAATGGCTCCCATTGCATTTGCAAAAGACTTCCAGTTGTGGAATTTAAACATCGGGGTACTATATGTTTCAGCG
>JAYWIB010000711.1:0-6315 GCA_043789265.1 Chitinophagaceae bacterium | reverse complement strand
GAAAATCTCTTGATTGTCCGGCCAATGTTGTTTTAAAATTTTGGCCCAGTACTACTTTTTTAATACGCTCCATTTCATCAATACCTTCTGCCAGGCTTACACCGGGTGCAAGGCCAGCGGAAACCGTTGCAGAAGCATACTGGTCATAACGGTAAATGGCAGCAGGGCTGATCCCTTCTTCAACCGTTACCAGGTTATCCAGTGATATCATTTGATTATTTGCAGAACGCACATTGATCGAACGCAGATCGCTGATATCATTCCGGTTTATTCTTTCTACCTGTCCAATCACTTCATACTGCCTGTCGTTTTGCAGATAATATCCATAGCGCTGCCCGGAGAAAGCCAGTTGCATTGCCTTGGCCACTTCCTGTATTGATACACCCATCAGTGCTGCTTTCTTTCTGTCGATATTGATCCGTATTTCAGGCTTGTTAATTTTAAGATCTGCATCTGCAAACATTAGTTTTTTACTTTGTCTGGCTTCGTTCAGGAATTTGGGCAATACTGATGAGATACTGTCCAGGCTTGGCGCCTGTAATACAAACTGCACAGGCATACCGCCGCCATATCTTGTACCAATAGTTGGTGGCATATAAGGGAATAATAAAATATTCCTGAAATTCATGGAAGCCGCTCCATATTGATTATACAGTTGTTGAACCGTTGACTTTCGCTCTTTGGGATCTTTTAAATAAATAGACTGAATGGCAAAACTCGTGGTCGCCGGTGCAGGAATAAATGAAATAGCAACCATAGAGTAGGTTTGGTACAGACCTTCTGTAGAATCATTTACATACTTGCCAACTTCCATCATATTTTCTTTCATCTTTTCAAACGAAACACCTTCAGGTGCTATGGCAATTAAAGCCATATTACTACGGTCTTCAACCGGCGCCAGTTCTGATGGTAGTTTTCTCCCAACAAAATAAATAAGACTTGCTGTACCCACCAGGAACACCCATGCTAACCATCGTTGTTTCATAAATCCTTTTAATAAAAAAGCATAACCATTATTAAGTTTTACAAAAAATGGTTCGGTAACACGGTATAGCCAGTTTGGTTTGTGCTTCTTTTTTAGCAGGTAAGCACTTAACATGGGCGATAAGGTTAACGCAACAAATGCGGAAACCAAAACCGAACCTGAAACCACGATGGCAAATTCTTTGAACAACTGTCCGCTGATGCCGCCCATAAAAATAATGGGCATAAAAACTGCGGCCAATGTGATGGTGGTAGAAATCACCGCAAAGTATATTTCTTTGCTGCCTGCAAATGCTGCCTGCACGGGGCTCATACCTTCTTCCACTTTTTTATAAATATTTTCCAGCACTACGATGGCATCATCCACTACCAAACCAATTGACAGTACTAATCCCAAAAGCGTTAGTACATTTATGGAGAAGCCTGCTATGTACATGATGAAAAAAGCTGACAAAATGGAAACCGGAATGGCCAGTACAGGAATGATGGTTGATCGCCAGTCACGCAGAAAAAGAAAAATGATAACCACCACCAATCCGAATGCAATGAGCAATGTTTCTTCCACTTCCTTAATAGATTCACGAACCGGTTTGGTAAAATCAAATCCTACGATCAACCTATACTCCGAGGAAATTTCTTTTCTAAGCTGGTCGAGTCTTTTATAAAATTCATCCACCACCTTTATAGCATTTGCGCCACGCTGTATCTGTATGGCTACACCTACACCGATAGTTTTTGCCCCGTTAGTTTCGTTGATGATGGCATTGCGTTCATTCAATTCTCCCAGTTCTGCAAAACCAATATCCTTTAACCGGATGATGGCATTCCCGGTTTGTTTAATAATCATCTCATTAAATTCCTCTGCAGTGGTGAGGCGACCGAGTGTACGAACACTCAGTTCGCTGGCATTGCCTTCTATCCTGCCCGAAGGCAAATCAATATTTTCTTTAGATAAAGCGATCCTGATATCTTCGGGTGTTAGTTGGTATGCCGCCAGTTTAACCGGATCAAAACGCAGGCGCATAGCATATTTATGTTCGCCAACAATGGCGATGTTCTGAATACCCGGGATAGATTGCATCCTGTCTTTAATAACCGTTGATGCCAGGTGACTTACTTCTTTTATATCTTTTGTATCACTCTCCACTTCAAGAAATGCAACTAAATTATCGGGTGAAGATGCTTTCTCCACAATCGGCGGATCCACATCTGCAGGCAACTGGTTTTTCGATTTTGAAACCTTATCACGTACATCATTCAATGCATCTTCCAGGTTTACATCCCTGTTAAACTCAACAGAGATCACACTTACCTGCTCTCTTGATTCGGATGAAATGGTTCTTACCCCATTCGCTTCTGCAATGGACTCCTCAACAGGTTTTGTAATTTTTGATGCAATTACATCGGGACTGGCACCCGGATAAAATGTTATTACTGAAATTACTGGTGGCTCTGTCATCGGGAATTCACGAACCCCCAGAAACCGCCAGCCAACCAAACCTGCAATAACGATGATGGCAGAAAATACCGCAGCCAGTACCGGCTTCTTTATACTTAATGATGGTAAACTCATGATCTTATTTTTTTGAATCGTTTATTGATACAATACTTACCGGCGTGCCATCGGCACTGCGAAGAATATTAGATATCATTACGGTATCTCCATTATTTAATCCCTTGCTGATCCATGCAACTGATTCACTTCGGTTGCTGATGCTTACAGCAGTAATCTTAGCAGTGCGGTTTTTTACTACGAAAACACTGTATCCATTTGTGCCCGGTATTAAAGCTTCGGTAGGTATAGTTATGGCTCTTGCTGTATCGCCCGATGTGTTGAAATAAATTTTTGCAGACATCCCTGCTTTTAATTTGTTTCCAGCATTTGATAATGCGGCCTGCACAATGATATTTCTTGATTGTATATCCACCGATGCTTCGGTTGATACAACTGTTGCTGCGAATTTTTCTTCGCTTAAGGCTGTGCTGAATTGTATTTTAGTTCCTGCTTTTACAAGGGACAGGTACTTTTCTGAAACAGTAAATTGTATTTTTAAAGTAACCTGCTCCTGCAAACTCACTAGTGGTAAACCAGGGCTAACCAATGTACCCGCAAAAACTTTGGTTATACCAACAATACCGGAAAACGGTGCCCTTATATTTGTTTTTGAAAGCTCAACCTGCAGAATTTCTTTTGAAGCCTGTAGTGATTGCAGTTTGGCGGAAGCTATATCATATTCTTCCTGCCGAACCGTTTCAGTCTTTAGTAATTCACGAAAACGGTTTTCGCTGATGCTGGCCAGGTTAAGCTCAGCCTGTAACTGGCGAAGCTTTGCACGGATATCGGCATCATCGAGCTTATATAAAACTTGTCCCGTACCAACAAAAGCTCCATCTTTAAAATTTACTGCAGTGATCTTTTTAGAAAGCTCACTCATGATATCAACCGTACGGTTGGGTAATACAGAACCTGCAACGGTTTCTGTTTGCTGCATGTCTTTTTCCTTTACAACCTGCACATCTACCGGCAGGTCGGGAACAGCTTCAGTTGAAGCAGTCGATTCTTTTTTCTTTTCGGAAGCTTTGGTTGAACAGGCTTCTAAAACCAATATCATCAACAGTATTCCGAGTAATGATTTAAGTGTATTGTTTTGCATAACGATGCTTTTAGTATTATTTAATAAAAAGCAAAAATAGAAGTAAGGCAATCCTGTCTGTTTACACTAAAGCGGGTTAGATTTATATTATTTGCTGTATGCTGTATAAACAAAATCCCTGCTTCGAGCAGGGATTATCATAGTACTTTATAAACTCTATGTGGTGCAGGTTTCTCATTTTTGATTCCTTACTAATGGATTTCGCAGAACAAAATCAAAAGTGCAAATTGTGCAGGATTTATCATTTCTAAATTGATTGATTGTTATCAGCTTATTATTAAGTCTGCACTATGAAAATGCAATTATTGAAAGATTATAAAGTGGATCGGAATAATATATCAGTAATGCCATACACATTTGTTATAGATTCGCACAAGAACTAGAAACTGATTTTTAATATTATATGAACCTTTACATAAAAAATATGGTTTGCGACCGTTGCGTTCTCGTGGTGAGGCAACTGTTAGATCAACTGGAACTTGGATATAAAAATATTCAAATGGGACAGGTTGAACTGACAGAAGAACCAACAGCAGTAAAGCTGAATGCTTTCAGAACATCCCTGCTTACAACTGGTTTTGAACTGCTGGATGACAAAAAAGCCAAGCTGGTGGAGCAAATAAAAAATACTATCATTTCGCTGGTGCAGGGATATGGAGAAGAGGAATTCAATAAAAAATTATCGGCCATACTGGAAGAAAAACTGCAGTTGGATTACCATTATTTCACCAGCCTCTTCTCGGCTGTGGAAGGCATCACCATTGAGAAATATGCCATACTGCAACGCATAGAAAAAGTAAAAGAACTGCTGATGTACGATGAACTCAGTCTTAGTGAGATATCTTACCAGTTAGGTTACAGCAGTGTACAACATTTGTCGCAGCAGTTTAAAAAAATAACCGGGCTCACACCTTCACAATTTAAACAACTGAAAGAGAATAACAGAAAACCGCTGGACAAGATCTGAACCGTATAATTATATACATCTATTCCCTTATTTAGTAACGGACATTATTTTATCTGTACAACCTTTGTTGTACAAAATAATGTGCCATGCAAAAAATTTATATAAAAGGAATGGTTTGTAACCGCTGTATCTCCACCGTTAAATCTCAATTTGAAAGCATCGGGCTGCAGGTGGATGATATAAACCTGGGGGAAGTAACCTTTTCGGCAGGCACCCAAATTTCCGATCATCGTTTTATTGAAGCTCAATTAAAACCTTTTGGTTTCAGTTTATTGGAAGATAAAAGATATAAGCTGGTGACCGATGTTAAAAAAATAACGGAAGATATTTATAGCGGCGACTTTGATTTTCCGGTACGCTTCCGTTTCTCTGTATATATTTCCGAAAAACTCCATAAGGATTATGATCTCATCAGCGCTACTTTTTCTGCTTTGGAACTGATAACACTAGAAAAGTACATCATTGATTACCGGATCGAAAAAATAAAAGAATTTTTATTGTATTCCACGCAAACACTTGCCGATATGGCTTTCCGGCTTGGCTTCAGCAGCGTGGCACACCTCTCACGCCAGTTTAAAACAGTTACAGGTTTTAATCCTTCGTGGTACCGATCACTACAAGAAACCAAAGAAAAAATAAGAGATAATCTGCGGTAAACAATAAAATTTTATACATCATTCCCTTGATTGTATGAGAACCTCCGCAGACCATTGAAATAACTTTGTAAAAAAAAATCATGTCAACATTAATCAATACAGAAACAAAAAAAGATCAGTTAAAAGGCAGCTACAAAAAGGAAACTTTTCCGGTGCTGGAAATGACCTGTGCAGCCTGTGCTATTAGTGTGGAGTCGATGTTGAAATCGGTGGAAGGTGTAAAAGATGCAGGTGTGAACTTTGCCAACCAGGATGCCTGGGTTGAATACAATCCTAAAGTGGCAACACCGGAGGATTTTCAAAATACGGTTCGTTCAATCGGGTATGATCTGCTGATTGAAAAAGAAAACCAGCAGGAGATAAAAGAAGCTGCACAACAAAAACATTATGCAGCCATTAAACAACGTACCATCTGGGCTTCCATACTTTCCCTGCCCATCGTTATCATTGGTATGTTTTTTATGGATATGCCTTTTGGTAATTATATCATGATGGCATTGGCAACACCGGTGGTTTTTTACCTTGGTAGAAGTTTTTTTGTGAACGCATTTAAGCAAGCCAGACATGGCAGGGCCAATATGGATACACTCGTTGCATTGAGTACAGGTATTGCCTGGCTGTTCAGTGCATTCAATACTTTTTATCCTGAGTTCTGGCACCAGCGTGGATTGCATGCGCATGTATATTTTGAAGCTGCTGCGGTTGTCATCGCATTTATTTCGCTTGGTAAGATGCTTGAAGAAAAGGCCAAATCAAATACATCATCAGCAATAAAAAAATTAATGGGCTTACAACCCAAAACAGTTACTCTTATTTTAGAAGATGGCAAGACAGAAGAGATTCCGGTAAGCCAGGTAAAAGCCGGTTATATTTTATTGGTAAAGCCCGGAGATAAAATTCCGGTAGATGGAGTTGTTTCAACAGGCGAGTCTTTCGTTGATGAGAGCATGATAACAGGAGAGCCAATACCTGTAGAGAAAAAGGAAGGCGAAAAAGTTTTTGCAGGTACAATTAATCAGCGGGGTAGTTTTCAATTTAAGGCAGAAAAAGTAGG
>JAYWIB010000710.1:0-6339 GCA_043789265.1 Chitinophagaceae bacterium | reverse complement strand
ACTCTTCAAAAGAAGAGTTTAAATTAATTTCCTTTTTAGGGAGAGTAGGTTATAATTATGCCAGCAAATACTATTTAACTGCCAGCATAAGGCAGGATGGTTCCTCAAAATTTGGTAAAAATAACCGTTGGGGTTATTTTCCGTCTGCAGGTATAGCCTGGCGCATTAGCCAGGAGGCTTTCTTAAAGCGTGTTTCCTGGATTGATGAATTGAAACTAAGAGTAGGATATGGTCAAACGGGTAATTCGGATGCCATTACGCCTTATGCTGCTATACTTACTTATGCTGCCTTACCAAATACCGTTTTTAATCCTGTTACTGGTACATTTATTACAGCATATGGCCCCAATCAAAATGCCAATCCGAATTTAAGATGGGAAAGAAGAATAGGTAGAAATATTGGGATGGAGTTTAGTTTATTTAATAAAAGGCTTACAGGAGACCTGAATGTTTTTAATGACATAACCGAAAATTTATTATTCGATTATACGCTGCCCTCTCCACCCTTTTTCATTTTGCCGCCTGCAAGTGGCAACCCAGAGGCTGCAACAGTATTGGCTAATGTAGGCAAGCTGAGTAACAAAGGGGTAGAACTGGCTTTAAATTATCGCATCATAGATAAGAAAGATTTTTCCTGGTCTATCGGGGGGCAAATTTCCAGCGTAAGAACAAGGGTAGAAACCCTTGCAGGCAAGTTTGCCGGATTTACCATTAAAGACACCATTGCTATTGCCGGCTATTCTACAGATGCACAAGGCAGCTCAACCCGGCCTACTACCTTCTTAAGGTCAGGCTACACACCGTATGTATTTTATGTAGGCAAATTTCAGGGGCTTGATGCTGATGGAAAACAAATTGTGGATTCTGTAAAACAATATATTGACCCAAGCCCCCGGTTTAATTATGCATTTACTAACAATTTTCGCTACAAAAACTGGAACTTGAGTGTGTTTTTCAGAGGCGTATCAGGCCAAAAAGCCTACAACAATGGGTTGGCTTATTTGGAAAGTGGTGTACCCCAAAGGTTTGCACGTGGCTACAATACTACAAGGGCTGCACTCACCAATGGAATTACTGATGGGCAGGCGCTGTCAGACAGGTGGTTAGAAAATGCTTCCTTTCTCCGCTTAGATAATGCTTCTCTTGGCTATACTTTTCAACATGTAAAGGGTGTACAAAACTTGAGTGTTTTTATAGGTTGCAACAATCTTTTTGTAATTACCAAATACAGAGGGCTTGACCCGGAAATTGGGGTTGCTTTTGCTAACTCCGCCTACATTTCAAGAGACAATAGCACACCTAGAACCCGGTCTGTATCGGTGGGTGTAAATGTTACCTTTTAATAGTGTAAGTTTTTAAAATTATTTAGAAAAAAAATTAAGATTATGAAACCAATTAATTATAAAATATTCACAGGTGTACTACTTGTATGCTTCTCCATAAATATATCCTGTACCAAATTAGACCCTGTACCATACAGCGTAGTTACATCAGATGTATTTTGGGCAGACCCTGTACAAGCAGCTAATGCGGTGGCACCTGTATATGAGGCTTTTAATGGATTTGCAAATGGAGAAAATATGAGGCTAGCAAACGTGTCGGGCGGACAATTAATAGACTTCCGGAATTGGACTTATTTACAGCTTATATGGCAACACACTTGGGACAAAACTGAAGGTTCTATCAATCAAATGTGGAATACGTTTTACAAGGGCGTTACCAGTGCAAATTTTATCATTTCGCAGCTTGATGGCCTTGCAGATAAGCCTTCTAATGCCGAAAACATAAAAGCCCAATTGAAAGTAGCAAGAGCGTTTTTCTTATACCATGCCATGGACAATTTTGGCAATATTCCTTTAGATACGCTTTACGGTGCAGACCCTGCCAGTATTAAAACCAACTCACGTCTGGAAGCTTTTAATTTTCTGGAAAGAGAGTTGCTTGCCAATACCCCATTATTAGATAATAAGTCTGACTTGAATTATGGCCGGGTAAACAAGCAGGTTGGCTACACATTATTAGCACAGTTATACCTTAATGCTCAAGTGTATACTGGCACCCCCCGCTGGGCTAATGCTATCGCCGCCTGTGATTCTGTTATTAATTCAGGCTTGTATTCCTTAACACCCAATTATTTTGATAACTTTTCTTTTGACAATAATTTACACAAGGATGAAAATATTTGGGTAGCACCAAAAAGTAAATTAGGAAGGAATACTTTTCCAGGAATGATGGAGACTTTACAGGGTGATGGAGGCCCCGCAGTAGGTATTACCGGTAGTCCCTGGAACGGATTTTGTGCGACGGCGGATATGTATAATAAATACAATCGCTCTGATAAACGCATCCGGCAATGGTTAGTAGGAACTCAGCGTTCCTTTAATGGTACGAGAACTATTGATGACAATTACTCACCAGATGCAGTTTTAATAGCTGGCAGTGGTAGTGTATTATCTTACCATTTGAATGTAGTTTCATTCGACCCGGCCTTATATCCCAATGCAGATTCATTTGATTTTGCAGGGGCAAGAAATGTAAAATACTATCCGGAACAAGGCGGTGTGTGCGATGGAACCAATCAGGATAATGATTTAGTTATGATGCGTCTGGCAGATGTTTACCTAATGAAGGTGGAAGCTGAGTTAAGGCTAAATGGTACAGTAGCTTCTGTAAACCTTTTTAACCAAATTAGGGAAAGGGCTTATGGCAACAGCAGTGCAAACATTGCAGCACCTACTCTTAATGATATTTATGATGAACGCACCCGTGAGCTGATGTGGGAAGGGTACTCCAGACGAGATGGAATACGCTTTGAAGTCGCCGGTGGCACTCCTTATTTTTCTGCGGCAAGAACACCAGAAAAATTGCAAGACCCTGCTGATGGGCATACCAGGATATTCCCTATACCAGCGGTGCAAATTACTGCTAATTCAAACTTGCGGCAAAACCCGGGGTATTTTTAAGTATTAGGAAAATTATTTAATAAGAGAAATATCAATGGAATGGGGATTTAGACGCTAGCAACCTTGCATCCGGTATATATATTTATAGCTTAGCCGCAAATGGTACACAAATGATTAGCAAAAAAATGGTTGTAGTTAAGTAGAGTGCCGCTACTAATTATATTATTATAAAATTTGCAAGCAAAATCAATGAGCAAAATATTTGTTCATTGATTTTGTTTTTTACGAAACATACCGATTTTGATGCCATGAAAAAAAAATTTTTATATAAGTATCTTTTTTTCTTTCCTATTCTATTTTTTATTTCCTGCTCAAACAATTCACAACAAACTCCAGGCGATACATTATTTCACTTACTACCCTCTTCCCAAACTGGTATTACATTCACCAACTCAGTTATAGATACCAAAGATTTTAACATATTCAAATACCGGAATTTTTATAACGGCGGGGGAGTGGCCGTTGGTGATATTAATAACGATGGCCTGGCGGATATTTTTTTTACTTCCAATCAGCAACAAAATAAATTATACCTCAACAAAGGCAACTGGAAGTTTGAAGATATTACAGCAAAAGCCAATGTGCAGGGTATTCATAAGTGGCACACAGGTGTATCCATGGTGGATATAAATGGTGACGGGTGGCTCGATATATATGTGTGCAATAGTGGTGATATCAATGGGGATGACCGGGCAAATGATTTGTTCATTAACCAACAAAACGGAACCTTTACAGAAGAAGCACACAAATACGGATTAGACGATAAAGGACTCTCCACACACGCCGCTTTTTTTGATTATGACCATGATGGAGATTTAGATTGCTATGTGCTGAACAATAGTTACCGGCCTGTGGAAAGTTTTGGTTACAATAGAAATTTAAGAAGTATAAGAAGCCAAACCGGAGGTGACAGACTCTATAGAAACGATAATAGCAAGTTTGTAGATGTAAGTGCCGGGGCTGGAATTTATGGAAGTGAAATTGGCTTTGGGCTTGGTATTTCCGCAGGTGATGTAAACAATGATGGTTGGGATGACATATATGTTTCCAACGATTTTTTTGAACGGGATTATTTATATATCAATCAACAAAACGGTACGTTTAAAGAAACCATCAGCGATGCCATGGGGCACATTAGCCAGGCATCTATGGGCAGCGATATGGCGGATATAAATAACGATGGTAACCTTGATATTTTTACAACGGATATGCTGCCGGAAGGTGATGAAAGGTTAAAAAACACTACAAAGTTTGATGAGTATGATGTGTACAATGCAAAATTGAAAAATGATTTTCACCACCAGTTTACCAGCAATTGCCTCCAGCTAAATAATGGCGATGGTACATTTAGTGAAATAGCACAGTACGCAGGCGTAGCAGCCACTGACTGGAGCTGGGGTGCGCTAAGTTTTGATTTTAATAATGATGGCGATAAAGATTTGTTTGTAAGCAATGGTATAAGCCACGACCTCACCAACCAGGATTTTGTAGAGTATTTTGCCAGTGATGAAGTGATGAAAATGGCAAGGGCAGGCACCTATAATTTTAAAGAGATACTTGATAAAATGCCCGCTACACCTGTTTCTAATTACGGATTCCTAAACCAGCAAAATCTTCAATTTAAAAATGAAACAGTGGCATTGGGATTAAGTAAACCATCTTTTAGCAATGGTGCTGCTTATGGCGATTTGGATAATGATGGGGATATAGATTTGGTAGTTAATAACGAAAATATGGAAGCCTTCATTTACCGCAATACAACTGCACAAAAAAAGCAATCACATTATTTAAAAATAAAACTAAGCGGCACCAGTCCCAATACTTTTGGAATAGGAGCAAAGGTTACCATTTATACAAAAGGAAAACAACAATTGCTGCAAATGATGCCCAGCAGAGGGTTTGAAAGTTCCGTAGAGCCCGTTCTTAATTTTGGATTAGGTAACACAACCCTCGTTGACAGTTTGCTGGTAACATGGCCAAATATGAAAATGCAATTACTGAAAGATATTTCTGCAGATACCCTGATTATATTAAAACAAACTGAAGCGAAGGTTTCTGTGCCCAAAAAATCTAAGGTATTAAATGTATTATATGCCAATGTTACCAATACAATCATAGAAGGCAATAGTATGCACCACGAGAATAATTTTATTGATTTTAATGTAGAACGATTAATACCAAAAATGCTTTCTGCAGAAGGGCCAAAGCTGGCAGCAGGGGATGTAAATGGGGATGGGTTGCAAGATTTCTTTGCAGGTGGCGCTGTAAATGACGCAGGCAAAATTTTTATACAGCAGCCTGCTGGACATTTTATCCGCCTACCACAATTTGCCTTTGAAAAAGATAATGAAAATGAAGATGCCGGTGCAGTTTTTTTTGATGCGGATAAAGATGGAGATGCAGACCTGGTTGTAGTATCAGGAGGAAATCAGTTTATGCCGCTTTCACCAAACTCTTATGTAAGGTTGTACCTGAATGATGGCAAAGGTATTTTTACAAGGTCGTTTACCGGATGGCCGATGATTTCAATGAATGGCGCATGCGTGGCCGTTGCTGATATTGATAACGATGGGGATGAAGACATTTTTATTGGTGCCAGAAGTGTAACGGGTACTTATGGACAAATACCCAAGAGCAAATTATTGCTTAATAATGGCAAAGCTGTTTTTGCAGATGTTACCCAAGCGGCAGCTCCCGATTTGTTAACCCTCGGCATGGTAACAGATGCAAAAGCGGCTGATATAGATGCCGATGGAAAAAAAGAAATTGTGGTGGTGGGAGACTGGATGCCTGTAACTGTTTTGAAGTATAAAAATGGCAAATTAAAAAAGGAATACGAATTACCAAATTCATCAGGATGGTGGAATTGTGTAAGCATTGCAGATACAGATGGCGATGGTGACCTTGATTTGATAGCAGGCAATATGGGATTAAACTCAAAAATAAAAGCGGATAGCAAACATCCTGCATTGTTATACATAAATGACTTTGATAAAAATGGACAGCAGGAATGTATTCAGGTGTACTATAAATCAGATGGTAAAGCATACCCAATTAATCTTCGGGGAGATATAGTTGCACAAATGCCGCTGCTAAAAAAGAAATTTCTTACTTATCATTCTTTTGCAGGAAAACCAGTAGAAGAAATTTTTTCAAAAGAAGACTTATACAAATCGGTAAAGCTCTCTGTTGAACAATCCCAGACCTGTATTTTCAAAAATAATGGCAATGGAAAATTTGAGATGGAGCCACTTCCTGCAATAGCACAACTTGCTCCGGTATTTTCTATTGTTTGTACCGACCTTAACAAAGACGGTATGGCCGACCTTTTTTTGGCCGGTAATTTTTATGGATTAAAACCTGAAATTGGCAGGTA
>JAYWIB010000709.1:0-6345 GCA_043789265.1 Chitinophagaceae bacterium | reverse complement strand
CAATACCTTTCATTAATTCAGGTATTTTTCTTCCGCCAAACAACAGGATGATTGCAAGAATAATGAATATCCATTCAGAACCTCCGGGCATACCAATAAGAAATACAGATAATGAAACTGATAACATAGTTGTAATTTTTAATTAGGCTTCAAAGGTAAATGAATATTAAGCATTCTGCTGCGGATAAAGCATAAAATTATGAGAACAACTAACAGTTATAATCCAACAAATTACCTGATATACCTGCCGCATTTTGCTTTTCCGTTGGTAGCTTCCTGTATAGTAATACCACGTGAACAGGAAGTAAGGATGGTAATAAAGAACATGAAGAAAAAGATGGATGAGGTGTGTTTTTTCATAGTACGGGGTTTTAAGTTTTAAAAATGATTAGAGAAGAATAACCAGTTTTTAATTGCGGGTGAATGTAAAGAAACGATGAAGGAGGGCAATTATTATTCCAATTTTAGATTAATGGCACATACCGGCATCAAAAAAGCGAAGACCAACCGGCCTCCGCTTCTGTATATTTTTAAGGGTTTGCTTATTTCTGTAAGGAAACTGCCATCCTTTTTTCCTGAATACGGGCACTTTTGCCGCTTCTTTCACGCAGGTAAAACAATTTTGCCCGGCGCACTTTACCCACTTTATTTACAAGAATACTTTCAATATTTGGGGAGAAAAAAGGAAACAAACGCTCCACGCCCACACCATCGCTCATTTTACGAACTGTAAAGGTGGCGGTGGCACCCGTACCCTGGCGTTTTATTACATCTCCTTTAAAACTCTGGATACGTTCTTTAGTACCTTCTATAATTTTATAGTTTACAGTAATGTTATCTCCTGCTTTAAAAGCGGGCAGATTTTGCTTAGCTGTAAGCTGTTCGTGTACAAAATTTACTGCATTCATAATCTTTCAATTTTCGGACGGCGAAGGTAGGGGAAAGTTTTTAGTTTTAAACTTATCAAATTAATTTTTATAAAAAAATCTGCCTGTCGCTTTTGTAATGCTTATCGGGCAATGTTTACCGCTCTTTTCTCTCTTATTACCGTCACCTTTATCTGACCGGGAAAGGTCATTTCTGTTTGTATTTTTTGTGCTATTTCAAAACTAAGTTTATCGCTGTCGCCGTCACTTACTTTATCCGCCTCTACAATTACCCTAAGTTCCCGGCCTGCCTGTATAGCATATGCTTTCTCTACACCTGGATAAGCCTGAGCCAGGTTTTCTAAATCTTTAATTCGCTGAATATATTGCTGCATTATTTCCCTTCTAGCACCCGGCCTTGCACCACTGATGGCATCGCATGCCTGTATGATGGGAGAAATAACATATTGCATTTCCATCTCGTCGTGGTGGGCACCAATGGCATTTACCACGGCAGGGTTTTCTCCATACTTTTCTGCCAGTTTAGCACCCAGTAAGGCGTGGCTCAGTTCTGTTTCTTCATCGGGCACTTTACCTATATCATGCAGTAAGCCTGCCCGCTTTGCCAGCTTTGGATTCATGCCCAGTTCTGCCGCCATAATAGCGCATAGGTTAGCTGTTTCCCTGCTGTGCATCAATAAGTTTTGTCCGTAAGATGAGCGGAAACGCATGCGGCCCACCATTCTTATCAGCTCTTTATGAAGCCCATGCACCCCCAGCTCCATCGCCGTTCTTTCACCTATTTCCATCACCTGATCGTCTAACTGGCGCTTGGTTTTTTCCACCACCTCTTCAATACGGGCAGGATGTATACGGCCATCGGCTACCAGCCGCTGCAGAGACAGCCTGGCTATTTCTCTCCGCAGTGGATCAAAGGAAGAAAGAACAATGGCTTCCGGAGTATCATCTACAATCAAGTCCACACCTGTGGCCGCTTCTATGGCTCGTATGTTCCGCCCTTCCCGGCCAATGATTGAACCCTTTATTTCGTCACTCTCCAGGTTAAATACAGTAATGGAATTTTCAATGGCCTGTTCGGCTGCTGTGCGCTGAATGGTTTGGATAACAATTTTTCTGGCCTCTTTATTTGCTTTTAGTTTTGCCTCTTCAATAATTTCCTGCTGAAGGGAAATGGCCCTGGTTTGTGCCTCCTGCTTAAGCCCTTCAATTAGCTGGGCTTTGGCATCTTCAGCAGATAAGCCGGCTACTTTTTCCAGGCGGCGTATATGTTCTTCCTGGTGCTTTTCCAGTTCTGTTCTTTTTACGTTTACCACTTCTATCTGGCGGCTAAGTGTTTCCTTAATGGCTTCGTTTTCTTTAATCTGCTTTTCGACGTTCTGATCTTTCTGATTGATGCCCTGCTCTTTTTGCTTAATCCGGTTTTCTGCATCCAGAATTTTTTGATTGCGTTGCATGGTTTCCTTGTCATGCGCTGCCTTCATTTGCACAAATTTTTCTTTAGCCTCCAGTTCTTTTTCCTTTTTGATATTTTCAGCCCTTAATTCGGCTTCCCTGATTATCCCCTGAGACTGCTGCTGTGCTTCTTCTATTTCCTTTTTGGTGTTTTTGGCAAAAATAATTTTACCCAGAACAATGCCCGCTATCAGGGCCACTGCTCCAACGATGATGGAAAGTATGCTTGATTCCATTGATTTTATTTGTTTTTAATCGGTTCACAATCTTATAGTGCTTGTCGGTACCCATCCTGTTTATTGATTGATACAGATAGTTGGCGAAGATAACATTTTTACCATTTGAATTATGACAATATGAAGTGATTGTTAAGGCGATAGAAAACCTGTGGAACATACATGGATAATAAGGCCGCAATAAACTTAGACACTAGTGCAGGAGCAATTCGCAGGGCTTTATGCCTGTATGTTTTTTAAAAGCAGTGCTAAAGTGAGAGATAGAAGAATAACCAAGCAGAGCAGAAACCTCGGTTACACTCAATCCTTTATCATACAACAGATATTTCGCATGCTCCATCCGCTGACTTTGATAAAAATCGAATATTGTAGTACCGAATAATTCTTTAAAACCTTTTTTGAGGTAGCACTCATTAATAGCCACTTTGCGGCTGAGCGCCTTGATAGTAAGTGGCTCGCCAATATGCTGCAGCAATACTTCTCTTGCTTTAGTTATTTTTTCCCTGTCTTCAGCATTTGCCAAAAACTTGCACGTAAAAACCTCTTCTTCCTTTTCGCCAAGCATACAGTCCATACTGTAAAGCAACAATATCTGCGTTTGAGCATTTACAAAAATATTTTCCAGCGTATCTGTATAATTATGATTCAGGAGTGCTTCAATAGCCATCCTTGTTTTTCCGCACAGCGGCAACTGGCGGGAAAAGGAACTCATATGCGTAAAGGCAAGTACTTCATCGGAAAGGTTACTTTTTAGTTTGCCTTTTATAAACTGCGTAAGGTAAGATGGTTTAAAACTAAAGCTAAGCACATCCACACTGTCTACTTTTTCTATACAGGTTTTGGAGGCATTGAATTTACAAAAGTCGCACTCGGTTTGTTTCTGCCGGCAGTACACATTTCCAGAAACACAAAATCTTAATTCCAGGTAATTGGCAGCAGGATTGTTTTTTTCAAAATGATAAACAAGCATGCCGGCATCTTCCATGCTCCAGCCAGCTTCTTTTTTGTATCTTTTAATAGAGTAGTGTACTGACCCAGGCACTGTGCGGTCAATATCCTGCAATACATCCAGTTCATTAAAACTGAGTGCCTGATCGTAATGCTTGCCTGCTATTTTTAAATTTTGATACATTGAAAAATTTCGATGCAAATATACATCTCTATTGGCAAATAAACACACCCATTTTACAGGAACAATATTCATAAGATTTACGTCTGCAAATTGCTTTTCTATTTTTGTTATTTATGGGGAAATTCTGGTGAAAAAAATAGCCATATGACAACTATTAGATTCCTTTGAACCCCTTATTTATCCTATATTTGCACGAATATACTATTTGATAATTTTAAAGAGAATTCGCCCACATTTATGAGTGTAGAAATTGAAGAAATAACCGCTCCTGCCAGTAATGGATACGGAGCCGACAGTATCCAGGTATTAGAAGGTTTAGAAGCAGTGCGTAAGCGCCCGGCCATGTATATTGGCGACATTGGCGTTAAGGGTCTTCACCACCTGGTGTATGAGGTGGTGGACAATTCTATTGATGAAGCACTGGCCGGTCATTGTAAAAACATTGACGTAACTATTAATGAAGATAACTCCGTTACAGTAAAGGATGATGGCCGCGGTATCCCCACTGCCATACACACCAAAGAAAAACGCAGCGCACTTGAAGTGGTAATGACGGTACTGCATGCCGGGGGTAAGTTTGATAAAGACAGCTACAAGGTCTCCGGTGGACTGCATGGTGTAGGTGTGAGTTGTGTAAATGCATTGAGTAAACACCTGCACGTGGTGGTAAACCGGGATGGAAAAACATTTGAACAGGAATACAATAAGGGCGTTCCTCAATACCCTGTAAGAGAAGTGGGTACTTCGGCTACCCACGGTACGCAGGTGCAATTTTGGCCTGATGACAGTATATTTACTGCAACGGTTTATAACAGGGAAATACTCGAAGGGCGATTGAGAGAATTGGCTTTTCTAAACCGGAAAATTACCATCAACATAAACGACCTTAGAGAGAAAGATGAAGAAGGTAATAATTATACCAAGACTTTTTACAGCGAAGGAGGCATTGTAGAGTTTGTAGAAATGCTGGATAAAAATGCCAACCGCCAGCCACTACTGCCTTCCGTAATTTATTGTGATGGGTATGATGCAGGCTCGAATGTAACTGTAGAAGTGGCACTGATTTACAATACAGGCTACCAGGAGCATATTTTCAGCTATGTAAATAATATCAATACCATTGAAGGAGGTACGCATGTGGCAGGCTTTCGCCGCTCTATCACCAGGGTATTTAAAAGCTATGGCGAAAAAGAAGGCATGTTTGAAAAAGCCAAGGTAGAGATTGAAGGAGATGATTTTAGGGAAGGACTTAGTGCTGTAATATCCGTAAAAGTACCGGAGCCACAGTTTGAAGGTCAAACAAAAACCAAGCTGGGTAACAGTGAAGTAATGGGCGTAGTAGATACAACCCTCAGCAGGGTATTGACTGCCTTTCTTGAAGAAAATCCTAAAGAAGCCAAAACGATTATACAAAAAGTAATTCTGGCGGCACAGGCACGGGCTGCGGCAAAAAAAGCCCGTGAAATGGTGCAGCGTAAAAGTGTATTAACGGGTGGCGGACTGCCGGGCAAGCTCGCCGACTGCAGTGACAAAGACCCACACCGCTGCGAATTGTATTTGGTGGAAGGAGATTCTGCTGGTGGCACTGCTAAACAGGGCAGAGACAGAAGCTATCAGGCTATACTTCCATTGAGGGGCAAAATATTGAACGTGGAAAAAGCCATGGAACATAGGATTTATGACAACGAGGAGATAAGAAATATTTTTACAGCCCTGGGTGTAAAAATTGGCACTCCCGAAGATCCAAAGGCGCTGGATACTTCCAAACTGCGCTATCATAAATTAATTATTATGACGGATGCTGATGTGGATGGCAGCCATATAGCCACACTCATTCTTACTTTTATTTTCAGGTATATGAAAGAAATGGTGGAGCAGGGTTTTGTATACATTGCACAGCCGCCGCTGTACCTGGTAAAAAAAGGTAAAGACCAGGATTATGCCTGGACTGATGAAGAACGGAAAGCACTAATTGCCAAATTTGGCCAGGGCAAAGATGAAAGCGTAACCACCCAACGCTACAAGGGATTGGGAGAAATGAATGCAGAACAGTTATGGGAAACCACCATGAACCCTGCCACCAGAACCCTAAAGCAGGTAGCCCTGGAAAGCGCTGCAGAAGCAGACAGAATTTTTAGCATGCTGATGGGTGATGAAGTGCCGCCGAGAAGAGAGTTTATAGAATCTCACGCACGCTATGCCAAAATTGATGTGTAATTTTTAGCAAATCAACATATTTAAAAAGCTTCCTTTTTACCGGAAGCTTTTTTTTTGCTGCATTACTCTATTAAATTTTATTCTCCTCCCAGTTCTATCAGCAATAGAAAAAATTTGTCCATAAACTTTATAATTTTTTGTTGCATATTTTAAAAATTTAGCTGTTGTATTTTATACCGACTATACATACTAAATAGTCCAACCTCTTTTCTGTCGGTATAATACCATCTAAGATTTCCACGTATTCCTTCCCGAAAAATCGGGACTGGTCGGACTACTTAGTAAATCAAGATGGTATTACATCCCGCTCCTACAGAGCTATTGTACAAATCGTGGTTTCTTCTTCTAACATATCGCTCCTATGGAGCTGTTTTAAAATCATGGTTTTCTCCTACTAATATGGCGCTCCTATGGAGCTTAG
>JAYWIB010000708.1:0-1821 GCA_043789265.1 Chitinophagaceae bacterium | reverse complement strand
AATAAACGTTGTCAATAAAAAATGTACCTGTTTGACCCGGGTCAACAAGAAAAAGAATTTGAGAAATTTTTGATTTATTTGTCAGCGCAGAAAATTCTGTTAAAGGAATATCATAGCTAACCCATGTATTTTGGGTGGTCGATTTAATAACAGTGGCCTCTGAGTTTGGTGCATTAAAATCAACGAGCCGTATCTGCAGCGATTTGCCGGCAGCGGGACACAATATGTCTATATGCATAAACCCATACACAGTAGCATCCACCGGCGCACCGAGAAATTCTACACCGGCAAAATGATAGAGTTCATATTTTTTTGTGTCGTTACCTGCAATTTGCAACTCAGTAAAAGAATGATTGCTGCTGCTCCAGCTTGTTGACCATGTTTCCACGGCTATGTTTGTATAAGCATTGCTGAACAATGATTTTACATCTGCCGCCGGCCGCACAGGTGTGGGTGCAGGCGTGGTGGGGTTGGCCTGCGGTGTTACATTTACAGTTAATGTGCCGGATGCAGCCACAGTACCCAATATAGCGGTAATGTTTGCAGTGCCTGTAGCCAATGCTGTACCGGTACCCATTGCATCAATGGTTGCCACACTTGTATTAGAACTTGTCCAGGTAAAATAGGCCTTCGCCGTTTGCATTCCCTGGTCTGCGCCATTTACAGGGTAAGTGGAGCGTGGGCCATTTACACTAAAAGTTTGTCCCACTTCTTTTGATTGTGTTTCGGTGGTAAAAGTGGCCGTGGGCGTACCCAGTATAGCGTTGCTTACATTTTCAAACTTTATATCATCCAGCCATATTGTATAGGCACCTTCACCGGAGCCTTCGGCAAAATGAAAAAGCCCCGTTTCCGATGTAAGCTTTGAAGGCACGGGAATAGGAATATAATATTTCGTCCAGGTGGTAGTAAGCGAAATGCCGTTTCTTTCACAGGCATATACTGTGGTGGATGAATTGTTTCCAATACCTGCAGCATCCAGCAGAAAAGCAGGGTTGTCATTCTTTGCCCAAAAACTAAGGACATTGTATGCAGATAAGTCCTGGCCTGTGGCTGCTACCAGTGCGCCGCCTGTATAGCCTGATGTTACAGGTATTTTTAGCGATGCAGTGCCTGAATGCTTTACAGAAGCATCAATGGAAATTGTATTGGTGGAGCCACCAAATGCTGCAAAAGAAACGCCTGGTGCATAATCATCTGTAAAAACATCCTGTGCTTTTACACTTAACAGGGAGAAGAAAATGCTGATAAGCAATAAGTAAATTTTTTTCATGTTTTGTTTTTTTAAAGATTGATAAATGTGGACCTACAGGATGGAAACAGTTTTATCTAAAACAAAACGAGCAGAAAAATGAGCAGAAAAAAATGGCAGGCTCTTAAAAAAATCGTCGTTATGGCAATGGAACAAACAGCTTGTAAAGCTATATAGATACTGGAGCGATAATGAATAAAATGCTACTTCATCACTACATCATAAAACATAAAATTTTGTTTTTAAGGCAGAGGAAGATACTTTAATAGTACATCATTGGGGTTTCCTATCTTTATCTTGCAATCGTTTGCTGCTTATATGAAGAAACTGATTTTTATTATTTGCCTGCCCCTGAATCTGTTTGGGCAAAACACCATTGGCCTTCCGGATGTAATTAATTATTCCAAACAATCGTATGCCGCAGGCCTGCAAAACTGGGATATTAAACAAGACAGGAATGGCGTAATTTATATTGCCAATAATGAAGGCTTGCTGAGTTTTGACAGCAAATACTGGAACCTGTATCCCCTTCCCAATAAAACCATCGTGCGGTCAGTAGAAATTGGAAC
>JAYWIB010000707.1:0-6352 GCA_043789265.1 Chitinophagaceae bacterium | reverse complement strand
CTGTTATTACAGAAGACAGCCGCTGGCTGATATTTAAAATAAAGCCCCTGTTTAAAGACACCCGGAAGGCTAAAATACAAAAGAAAAAAGCAGCAGATATGCCTAAAGATTCTTTAGGCATTATTGGGTTAGGCAAAGACAGTGTATTAACTGCTGCAAGAATAAAAAGTTTTAAAACGCCGGAAAAAGGCGCAGATTATATAGCTTACCAGTTGGAAAAACCATTGGCCGATGCTGCAAAGAAAAAAGCCGGGACAGATTCGGCTAAAACTAAATACGAACTGCTGATGAAGCTGGCGGATTCGATGATACGTGTATCCATTGATTCTATAAAAGGAAATATTACTAACCAGGAGCTAACAGAGATCATCAATAAAGCATCAGGGCAAATTATTAAAAAAATTAAAAACGCTGCAGATGCTGATGAAGAAGATACAGGCAGCAGCACAAAAGCAGAAGGCACTGACCTTGTAGTAAAAAAAACAGGCGGCAAAGAAATACTTTTTAAATGGGTAACGGAATATTACTTTGATAAAGATGGCACCAGGCTATTGATGGAAACCACTAAGAACAGTAAAGACAGCAACAGCAATGCAATGGTATTGCTTTACCACCTGCAGAGCGGCTCCACCGATACCCTTATGACAAAGCTGAACGATGTAAAGAATTTTGTTTTTGATGAAGCCGGCAATCAACTGGCCTTTGTGGCAGAAAGAGACAGCAGCGAAAAAGCACTGCTTAAGTTTTACAAACTGTGGTATTATACAACTGGTAACGATACAGCCGCCATGATAGTGGATAAACATACCACCGGAATGCAGTTAGGCTATACCGTTAGTGAGCATGCAAAAATTGAATTTAGTAAAGATGGCAGCAAACTTTATTTTGGCAACGCACCTGTAAGGCCGCCAAAAGATACCACGCTGGTGGATATTGATTTGGTAAAGCTGGATGTATGGCATTATAAAGATGATTACCTGCAGCCGCAGCAGTTAAAAAAACTGGACTCATTTACCAACCAAAGCTATACAGCTGTATACCACATCAGCGACAATAAATTGCTGCAGTTGGGTGATGCCGGTGCAGAAAAAATTACACTGGTAAATGATGGCAATGCCAACTGGGTGCTGGCAGAAACTGATAAGGGCAGCAGGATAGAGGCACAGTGGATGGGCAAAACAAAATCGGCTGTATATGCAATGAATACCATTACAGGCGAAAGAAAAAAGGTGTTTACCGGTGTGTATGCAGAGGCGCATGCATCGCCGGCAGGCAAGTTTGTGTACTGGTATGATGCAGCCGCAAAAAATTATTTTACCTACGAAATTGCCACAGGCATTACACGAAATGTGTCTGCTAAAATAAAGTTGCCATTGTACGACGTAGAAAATGATGTGCCTGATGTGCCGGATGCATATGGTGTAATGGGCTGGCACCAGGCCGACAGAGCTATGTATATATACGATCAGTTTGATGTGTGGAAAATTTCTCCGGATGGCGCAGGCGTGCCGTCGCTTATTTCAGTTGCTGAAAATAACAGTCATCTTAAAAAGACAGCATCTGCAAGAAAAAAATCACTGGTAACAAGATGGATTGCTTTAGATAAAGACTTCCGCTTTTTTTCTTTTGGTAAAAAATATTTTTTTACGCTCTTTAATAAAGCCAATAAGCAGCAGGAAATTATTATCAGAAATTTGAATGAGCCGCAGGTTACAGAAAAAATAATTTTTGACAATAAAAAATTGACAGCAAGATATGCTGCGGCAAAAAATGGTTCATCATTTATTTTTTCACAGGAAGATTTTCAGCATGCACCCAACCTGTTTTTTACTGATGTAAGCAATGATGCGGCAATCAGTTTAAACAGTAATGAAAACAGTGCCGGCAATGTAAACCTCAGCAGCATCCAGCTTTCGGACATTAACCCTCAGCAAAAAGAATACAACTGGGGTACTGCCGGATTGTTTAGCTGGAAAACGTATACAGGAAAAACTGCCTCAGGTATTTTGTATAAGCCGGAAGATTTTGATCCAAAAAAGAAGTATCCGCTTATCTGTTATTTTTACGACAGACATACCGATGATTTGTACAAATACATTTCGCCTGCACCCACACCCAGCAGGCTGAACATTTCATTTTATGTAAGCAGGGGCTACATAGTTTTTTCACCTGATATTTTTTATACCACCGGCCACCCTGGCAATGATGCATACAATTATGTAGTAAGCGGCGCCAGGGCACTGGCAAAAACCGGTATAGTGGACATTACTAAAATTGGTATACAGGGCCAGAGCTGGGGCGGCTACCAGGTAGCTTATCTTATTACCCGTACCAAACTTTTTAAAGCCGCATGGGCTGGTGCGCCTGTAGCCAACATGACGAGTGCCTACGGCGGCATGCGCTGGGAAAGCGGCCTCAACCGCCAGTTTCAGTACGAAAAACAGCAGAGCCGCATTGGTGCCACCCTCTGGCAAAAGCCGCAACTGTACATACAAAATTCACCGCTGTTTTACCTGCCCAATGTGCAAACGCCGCTGGTAATAATGGCCAATGATGCGGATGGCGCCGTACCCTGGTACCAGGGTATTGAATTGTTTACCGGTCTGCGCCGCCTTGGCAAACCTGTATGGATGCTGAATTACAACGGTGAAGCCCATAATCTGGTAGAGAGAAAAAATCGTAAAGATATCCAGATAAGACAGCAGCAGTTTTTCGACTGGCAACTAAAAGGAGCAGAACCAGTCAGATGGCTTACAGACGGTGTGCCTGCTGTAGATAAGGGAAAAGATTGGGGATTGTAGAGTCCCTATCCCTGGCCTGAAGGCCAGGGGAACTCAGGCCAGGGGAACTCAGGCCAGGGGAATTCATGCCAAAGGAACTCACATGAAGGCCAGCAACAATTTATAAAAAAGTGATAAAACCATCCTCACCAAAAAACAGTATGTATCACTGAAAAAAAATCGGATACCTAATCATATACAATTAGGTATTTTTTTGAATCGTATTTGTTTTAAAAAATTGGTTACAGTTTTTGTGAGGGTTAATCACATGCATTTACAAAGTGTTTATGCCTTTCAGTAAAAGGGATTAAAATTTATATCTTTGGATTGACAGGATAGATAACTCTAATAAAACTTGCGCTGATAGCTGTCAGGTTTTGTCCCGTTTTTTTTAGGACTGACGGGATTAAATATCGCAAAATTGATGGAGAGATGTGCAGCATGAATCAATAGCGACAGTTATTTTAAAAACTCTAAACCATTCAATTTTTTGCTGCATAATAACATGGATTTAAACAAATATATACAGAGCGGCATCATTGAATTATACGTTGCCGGCAAAACCAGTCCTGATGAATCAGCAGAAGTGGAACTGATGGCTGCACAATACCCTGCTGTTAAAATGGCTATGGAGGAAATAACTACTGCAATAGAAACGTACGCTCAGGAATTTGCAAAAGAGCCGGATCATTCGCTAAAGCCAATGCTGATGGCCATCATTGATTATACAGAAAGATTACAAAATGGAGAAGCGCCCGGCTCTCCACTCCCACTGCATGCAGCCTCTAAAATAAGTGACTATGCTGAATGGCTGAACAGGTCTGATATGACAGCGCCTGAAAAAATTGATGGCATATACGCAAAAATTATTGGCAGCACGCCGGAGGCCATGACGGCGATAGTTTGGATAACAACGATGGCGCCGGATGAAGTACACCATGATGAACTGGAAAAGTTTTTGATAGTGGAAGGCTCCTGCGATATTACCATTGAAGATAAAGTACACCACCTGGTACCCGGCGACATGCTCGCCATCCCTTTGTACAAAACACATTCAGTAAAAGTTACTTCTTCCACTGCCTGCAAAATAATTTTGCAGCGTGCTGCCGCCTGATGTATTAATGTTTATTTAGAAAGGCTTTGAATAATGTCGTACTTGGTTACAATGTGATAATAGCCTGAATCGTCTTTACTCAGCACTGCTCCATTTTCTTTATTGATGAACGCACTCAGTCTTTCTACCGGTGTGTCAAACGCTACTTCGGGATAAGCTTTCTCCATTACCTCATCAATTGTTTTTGTTTTAATAGATGGGTCATTTAAAATTTTATTAAACAATCCGCTTTCTGAAATGGCGCCGGCATTGTTGCCATTGTCCATCACAGGAATGTTTTCGATGTCGTATTTTTTCATCAGGTCAATAGCGGTGGCAACTGTATCCGACGGCAACAGGGTAAGCAGTTTTTTAGAACCGCGGCCACCCACCAAATCTTTAAATGTTTTTACATCCAGAAATCCACGTTCCATCATCCATTGATCGTTGTATACCTTACCCACATAGCGGCTTCCATGATCGTGAAATATACATACCACCACATCATCTTTCTTTAACTGGTCTTTCAGTTGCAGCACGCCCTGCAGGCAGCTTCCGGCGCTGTAGCCAATAAACATGCCTTCTTCTTTTGCAATACGGCGTGCCATTACGGCGCCATCTTTATCGGTTACTTTGGTAAATGCATCTATCACACTCATGTCGTAGTTTTCCGGAACAAAGTCCTCACCAAAGCCCTCGCTGATGTAAGGGTACACTTCATTTTGATCCAGTGCGCCTGTTTCAAAATATTTTTTTAAGAGGCTGCCATAGCTGTCAATGGCCCACACTTTTATGTCTGGATTTTTTTCTTTTAAATATTTACCGGTACCCACGATGGTGCCGCCGGTACCTGTCGCCACCACCAGGTGCGTTACTTTTCCTTCTGTCTGTTCCCATATTTCGGGGCCTGTCTGTTCATAATGTGCCAGGCGGTTTGCCAAATTATCATACTGATTTACATACCAGCTATTCGGCACTTCTGTTGCCAGCCGTTTACTTACGGAATAGTAAGAGCGTGGGTCGGATGGCTCTACATTGGTAGGGCATACAATTACTTCTGCCCCCACGGCTTTTAAAATATCTGCCTTTTCTTTTGATTGCTTATCGGTGGTGGTAAAAATACATTTGTATCCCTTTACACAGGCAGCCAGTGCCAGGCCCATACCAGTATTGCCGCTGGTGCCTTCAATGATGGTGCCGCCGGGTTTTATTTTTCCTTCCTGCTCAGCCACCTCCAGCATCTTTAGCGCCATGCGATCTTTTATGCTGTTGCCGGGATTGAAATATTCTACTTTGGCAAGCACCGTGCAGGGCAGATCACGGGTAATTTTATTGAGCTTTATCAGCGGTGTGTTTCCGATGGTTTCTAAAATATTATTCAGCCACATACAATCGTTTTTTTTGAATTTCCGGCAAAGATAAGATAACAGTGCTTTAGTGGTTTTGTAATGGTTGAATTGGGTGCATTTTGAAATTTTCGTTTCCAACCACAACCGCCGTCAGCATTTTCAACGGCTGACGGGGTTGTTGCCCTGCACTGCTTAGCTAAAACTTGAAATGCACCCGTAATGAATATTATATCCCATTCTTTAAATTATTTTTATCGTATGCCAGTAAAGCAAACCATACCACATAGCAGCAGCATGTTTTTATCACCCTTACCAATCCTTTTACAACTTTATTGAAATGGAGGATGTGTTTTTTTAGAAACCGGACATAAGCGGTAAATTATCCAACGGTTCCAGGCTTTGCACAAGGCTCATTGAGAACGTTGCCCGGAAATAATACGTTGCTTGGAAGTATGAGTTAGCAGCTATTTCAAAATGACACCCGAACTATATAGAAAGTAACGTTTCATAAACACTAATTAAAGTATACATGTTTACAGATTGGAAAAAACTTGCAACTCAATTAGGCTTGTTGCGTGATGATGGAGAAAGTGGTGGTGACAGTCATGCTCAAGAAGCGTTTGACGAATTCTTGGTGACGAGTGGATTGAAAACACAGTTGAATACATCATTGCCTTGAAGCGGGGACGAGAAAATGAGTTGTCTTCGTTACCTCCATTCGACAAAGGCAACACGATATGCGTACAAAATTTACAAATCATCCGAGGGAGAAAGAGCCAACCAAGCAGTATGGTTAATTAAACATCTTGCAAATCCAATATCGTTTAACTGGATTGAAGAATTTTTAAATGACAAAAATGTTATTCCTTGGGGCTTAGGAGTTTTAGATCAATTACTTTGGGAAGAACGAATTCCTTATGATGAAAAAACAAAACTATTATTAGAACTTGCAGACAAAAATTCGCACGGACAACTTAAAGAGCAAACTGATTTTATTCGACAATACGCATGCGAACAAAACAGCCGCTAACATGAGTATTTCTGCTACTGTTGGTATTACTATTAATTTGAAAGTCCACTCTACGCTTTAGCAAACAATACCGTTAATTCTGCTCGAAGTCTCCCCTCTA
>JAYWIB010000706.1:0-1824 GCA_043789265.1 Chitinophagaceae bacterium | reverse complement strand
CCCTCATCGTATTCAATGTTGTTTTATCCGGAGCATGATATTTTGTTTCCATACTACCAAACGAAATTTCATCTTTCTGTAAAGTAGTGAACAGTTTTGTAACCGTTCTCAACATTGGGGCTACACTTTTATTAATAATTATTTTATCAACCACCATCAACCTAATTAATACGGCCAGCTTTGCAACGGATAATGAAGTTTGAATTTTTGATTCTGGGTCAATCAGTAAATCTTTATCGGTAGCTTTTCTATTCTTTATTTCTAATTGTTTGATTTCTTCACTCATCCAATCGGATAGTTGTTTCTTTATTGAGTGCTGCTGATTATCAAAAGAAAATCCTGATTTTATTTTAAATTGTACAACCCTGATTTGCTCGGCTTGAAGAAATGAAATTGCTTCCTGATCAGTTTGGAATTTATTGAGTTTATTTTTAACCAACTCAATTTCATGGTTAATAAAACAGGCTGAATTAAAATTGTTGTAAATGAAAAGTTCCCTCACATAATCTTCAGATATTACAGTTGTTGCAGATTCAATTTCCTCGAGTAAATATTTCAAATAATTACTTTTTCTGTAGGTAATATTATTTTCTGGGGAAATAAATTTAGCTGCCAGGCATTCCTGCAACGCATTAAGAAGTGGTGAATGGTTAAGTTTTATCTGCCAATATTCAAGCTTTAATTTAGAGCATTCCATAAACTGACGTAGGGAAAATTTCGACAGTCTGCTATCCAAATCAAACTGCTGGTAAAAGAAATTTTGCATAAATAACTTATTTTATCGTGTGGCCTTGAAAGCCGATGAATAAAAAGATAGAAGAGAATAATGAGTTCGATGCAGACGAACGCAAAGGTAATCAGGTGCATTTGTGTACCCGGCAATAACATAGTATCTCACTTTGGCACATCTCTTTTCAGGCAATATAGCCGATAACCAAAATCTAATTCTTTATAAATAGTAAATCCAAATTTTTCATACCAGGGAATATTTTTCAAAGTGGAAGTTTCGAGGCAGATAATTCTCTTCTGAATATTCGCTTCTGTAATTATTTCATTCATTAACTGGCTCCCCGTTCCTTTGTGTTGCTCTGAATGAGCGACACCAATAAACCATAAATAACACAGCAACCCCTTAGGATGATTTTGTTTTATTATTGCTTCTCTAGTTATAGCCTTTTTAATATTTGCAATGCCCGTGGTTTTAAAAATTAGTTGAAAGTCAAGTAAGACTGATTTAAGGTTTGCTTTTTTTCGCTCTGGATAAATTATTAAAGCACATCCATTTTTGTCATCTGATAAATAAACGTTTCCAAACAACATACACCTGCGAAGGATTTCCACTGCAATCCCTAACGGATTTTAAAAGACTGCTGAAATAATAAAAAAGACCAGACACAGCACACCCGTCTTATTTCATTTACGCCTTCGGCAAATAAGCCGTGAGAGCTGTGCCGGATAAGGAAGATTGGGAATTGAGATTGGCTTTTCTGCCAGATGCAAAAAAATCTATCCTGCCAAACACAATTCCATAAACTGCAAAGCAGATTTTATAAAGATGGAATTGCAATACTGCTCATTCAACTGCCCCTGCCGCAAAATTATTGTCCTGCTCTGTGCGAAACAAGGTCTTCGTCCCACATTGTAAAGAGCCGTCAATCGCCACGGGTTTTCAAAAAAATCTCCACCAGAATTTTTAATGCTATCCTACATGGGGTAGTATTTTATTTGAAAAACCTTGTTTCTCCTCCGCAGTCCTAATGGCTGGTCGCTAAGGGTAAATGAATGAAGCGAAGCTGACTTCATTTAATAATCATTTTTTAAACA
>JAYWIB010000705.1:0-1826 GCA_043789265.1 Chitinophagaceae bacterium | reverse complement strand
TCCATAATTGGCGGCATCAAAAAAGTGTTCACTTTTAAGCAGCGCTTTCAGCACAGGTTTTATTTCGTATCCGCCATTGCGAAAAATAGTTGCCAACGGCACTATCACGTTCTCTTCCGTTACATCATCAATATCATAGTATACAAACCAGCGGTACAGCTTGCGGCAAATAAACAAAGCGCATTCATCGGTATTAAAAATCATGGTAAGCAAATCATTCAGTTCGGTGTTGCCTGCTGCTGCATCGGTGCGGCCCTGTATTACTGTATTGTTGTAGAAAGGAGAAAACACTTTATCATCCGTGTCGTGTTCATTGATGTCAAAATAAGAAGCGGATGTATCATAATCTACTTTCCATCCGGTAAGCACCCGTGCGGCAGTCTGTACATCATCTTCTGTGTATTGCGAATTGGGGCCTTTGCCCACACAAAAAAGTTCCTGCAGTTCTCTGCCATAGTTTTCGTTGGGTGCATATTTTGTATTGCTTTCGCCGCTGAGGTAGCGCAGCATCAGGCAGTCTTTGGTAACTGCTTTGGTAAGGGTTTTAAAATTACCCAGTGCATTGCTGCGGAGCAGCATGTGGTGATCGTAAAACATTTTTGAAATGCCTAAATCACCAATGTGTGTGGCAAAATGATTGTGCCAGAATAACTGCATTTTTAATTGTATGCTGCGGCCCTGGTTTATAAATTGTCCTATCTGCCATTTTTTTAAAGAATATATTCTTTTGAAATCAGCCATATCATTATACGGCGCATTTATCCATGTCTGCCCGGCAGGCACATCGGCATCAGTATAGGTATCATCGTTGTAATCATTTACCGGCTGAGAAGTAAGTGTAAATGCATTGTTCACCAGTTCATCCACGGCCTGGCTCATAGACTTTGTTTTAAAATAAGCCATGTCAGCAGCGGATGATCCAAACATGGTACGCTTAAGCAAATGTGCGGCCTGGCTTGTACCCCAGGGTCCATTGTACGTGTTTATACCAGATAAAATTCTGTATGGCTTATTTGTTTCGGAACCTGAAAAATCGTTTACAGGCAGCGTTAGTGCTGGCACTCCCATAGGCTTGGTTATTTTAGAAATAATAAATTGTTGGAATCTGTTTTTCTTATTCATAAACCGTACCAAATAAAAAAAATGTGGATATAAAGATATTGATCTTATCGTGCTGCTTTTTTTATTATTAAAACCGCCTGTACTTTTTCGCTGTATTTTTCATGGCAACAAATCGTAAGTTTACTTTAAAACAACAACATGGAAAAAAGAGTCCGCTTTGATTTTGAAATTTATTTTACGAATGGCGGAAGTATAAAGGGAGAAGATTTTTGCCTGGATATAGATGGAGATACCATTACAGATAAAGCACTGTCAGATTACCTTATAGCTGATTTAAACCTGCTGATGGCGGGGCAAACAACTATTTTTAAGAAAGAAATTTTTACTGCTCCGCATAAAAGAAAAAATGCTGACAGCAGCAAAAAAGCCACCACGTTTATTGATCTGAGTCATACCATTGAAAATGGATTGATAACCTACAAGGGCCTGCCTGCGCCTGTTATATGCGATTACCTGAGCCGGGAAGATTCCAGGAAATTTTATGAAGAAGGCACTTCATTTCAAATTGGCAAAATAGAAATGGTGTCCAATACAGGCACTTATCTCGATTGCCCTTTTCACCGTTTTAAAGACGGAAAAGATTTATCTGACCTGCTGCTGGAAAGCTGTACGGACCTGGATGCGGTAGTAATACATGTGCCGTTTGAAGAAGTGACGGCCATCACTGCTGCACACTTTAAAAATTATGAATTGAGCAACAGGGC
>JAYWIB010000704.1:0-6372 GCA_043789265.1 Chitinophagaceae bacterium | reverse complement strand
GCCAGGGGCAGGCATTGTTATTACTATTATAACAGCGGCAACCAGCTTACTGATGTAGTTCGTTACAACTTTGTAAAAAAAGAATTAAGGCCAGATATATCTTTTGAATATGATGAGGAAGGAAACGTGGTGCAAATGTTAGCTGTGGAAGATGGCGCTGTTACTGACTATTATACCTGGAAATATATTTACAATGAAGGCCTGCGGATTATAGAAAAATGTTTTTCCAAAGAAAAAATTTTACTGGGCTATGTGGAATACGAATACAATTAAATGCACCTGCTCATCATCAGTAATTTTATTTAAGGAACAGATATATTTTACGCAGCTTTGAAAAACTTGTAAGCAACCTGCTAATCCGATTTAATATTTTGGGCAAAGCCTATGGAATAAAATAAATTATCTCCCAATACTTTTGGCGTAATAGAAATTTTATATAGAGCCTGTATAAAAATATAAGTGGTGTTGCTAGCATTAAACTGCAGCCCGCCGCCCAGTGGTATATAGGCTCCCACATGATTGGTATATAAACCAATGCCGGCACCTGCTGTTAGAAAAGGCGACCATAAGTTCTCATCTTTTATTGCCCGTACATGTATCGTCGGCTGCAGCTCCAGCCCAATTTCTGTTTTGCCGGGTGTGCCAAAATAAATAGAGCTGTAATCATGAAAAATTCCGTTGAGGTTAGCCGAAAAATCTATCATAGGCGTTAAGGGTTTCCAGTAAGAAACGGATACACCTGCACTCATGTTTTTAATGGGCAATGAGCTTGCATTGCTTTGGTGACCAAAATTTTTGGGTGCATTAAAATCAGAAAGTGAAAAAGCAATTCCAAATAAAGTGGGCTTTTTTTGGCCAGGTACAAAAAAAGTATTTTTTTTCGGTTTCTGGCAAAAAACAGAGCAGCCAATCAGCAGCAAAGCCAGCAGTATGCCGCCTTTTTTTTTCATATACATAAGTGTTAGTGTTGGTTCATTCCCGCAGGAACAAGTTGTTTTAAGTAACCCTGACAAATGTAACTCAAATTCTATTCGGAACTGCTGTCCGGCGCAAAATTTTGTACATCACATTAACTTTATCCCGGTTGGGCGGATGAAAAAACTGATGCCGGTAAAGGCGGAAATGAAAAAATGATTTACCTATATTTGCAAAAATTAAAGAAAGTTTCTAAACAAAATTTTTTTTATCGTTATTGGTCCGGTAGCTCAGTTGGATAGAGCATCAGCCTTCTAAGCTGAGGGTCATTGGTTCGAATCCAATCCGGATCACAAAAAAAAAAATTGAAGATGTTTTATGCAGAGATTATTAATGATGCAGATAAACTTAATGAGGAAGTTAGGCATTACAAAGACAATCCCGTGGTATCAAACGTTACCCAACAGCAGGTGCTCAATAGTTACTATCAGCTGAAGATGGAGGTGAAACGGTTGATTGGGAGAAGGTAGTGAGGTTGAAGGTGAAAGCAATATCAGGGTCGAATTTATACTTTTTAACTACTGCTTTTAAATGTAAGCTTGATCAATCTATTTACTGGCAATTCTTAATTTTCATATCTTGAAACTTATCTGGAAAATTATTGATACTATTAGCTACTCGTAAAATAAAAGGATATAAAGTTTTCAATCAAGAATTTACTGCAACATTTAATCCAGGCATAAATATATTGGTCGGAGAAAATGGCTCAGGAAAATGTGCTTGCATTGTTGCTATTCTACTTTAATACTTTAAGATTATTTTGGAAGAAGCGGGATTGATTCAACGGATTTACACAGACCTATTGACCAGGCAGCAAAATCAAAGGAGTTGATAAAATACATATCCGTTTGGAGTTTGAAGATTTAAAAGATGACGAACAAGTAACTTAATTGCCTTGGTTGCATGTAAACACACCTAAAAGCAAATACCTATAGCTGCTTTAGCAAGACAAACATTTATTAGCATGACACAAAGCGGCTACCTCTTTATAAAACAACCTTGCAGAAAGAGTGAACGGTATTTTAAAACAGAGCCGGTAACGAGTAGTTGAAAAAGTATAAATAAGGCATCTTTGAGTATACCAAGATCTATTACAATTTATATGATAAGCGTCGGCATAGAACTTCATTAACAAACACTTGATGAAGTACAAGGGCAAGAGGCTCACAAATAAAGAGTGAAAAAACTTATTGTTACTTTCAAAAAAAAAGGCTACAATATTCGTATGATAAGCGGCCTGCACAAAAAATATTTCCATTGGCTCTTAGGCTACTAAAATATTTTTTGCTAATGCCCCAAAAATTTTTTTAATCAACTTTATTCAGGATAAATTATTTTAGCCGACCTAATGCAGAATTATTAACCTGACAATTTTTTTCAGGACGGGATACGCAATTCTAAACTATTTCTGCCATGCTAATTCTTAAATTAAAAATGATGATTGCTTTAAAAAAGATTTTCATTGCGTTTTGTTTAATCATTTCATTGAACAGCTATGCACAGCAATATGATGCCAACTGGGCATCGTTAGATAAACGGCCTATACCACAATGGTATACTGATGCAAAATTTGGAATTTTTATTCATTGGGGTGTGTATGCAGTGCCAGCCTGGGCGCCGGCCAACGAAGACATTGGCGTATATGCAAAATATGCGGAGTGGTATTGGCAACGAATAAATGGAGGCAAAGACCCCAACGAACAAAAGGTGGATGTAAATAAAATGTTCGTAGACCATCACAACAAATTGTATGGAGCTAATTTTAAATACCAGGATTTTGCGCCCATGTTTAAAGCAGAAAATTTTAACCCTGCTGAATGGGCTGAAATTTTTAAAGACGCCGGAGCAAAATATGTGGTATTAACCAGCAAGCATCATGAAGGTTTTACATTGTGGCCAAGTGAACAAAGCTGGAACTGGAACAGTGTGGACATTGGCCCACATAAAGATATTTGCAATGAATTATCAATGGCTGTAAAATCCGCAGGATTGCACATGGGCATGTATTATTCTTTGTACGAATGGTTTAACCCCACTTACAAAACCAACCCGGAAAAATATGTTGCTGAACACATGATACCGCAGTTAAAAGATTTGGTTACCCAATATAAACCTGAATTAATTTACACTGACGGCGAATGGGATTATCCAAGCAGCATGTGGCAGAGCGAAAAGTTTTTATCCTGGTTATACAACGAATCTGTAGTAAAAAATTCTGTAGTGGTAAATGACAGGTGGGGCAAAGAAACCCGGAGTGTACACGGCGGATTTTATACCAGTGAATATGGAATAGTAAATGGGGAAGATACCAAGGCAAGCGATTTGGCAGCGCATCCCTGGGAAGAGATAAGAGGCATCGGTACATCATTTGGATATAACAGGGTAGAGAATCTGAATAATTATTTAGTGTCAGGCGAATTGATACACATGCTCATTAATATAGTGGCACACGGTGGCAATCTTTGTTTAAATATTGGACCAAAGCCCGACGGAACCATACCCGTAATAATGCAGCAGCGCTTACACGATATTGGTGCATGGCTGAAAATAAATGGTGAAGCAATTTATGGTACTGCAATGTGGAATAACAGGCCAAAGGCAGCAGAGGGACAAAATGTTTTTTACACCACCAAAGGAAAAGATTTATATGTACTGTGTACCAAATGGCAGGATAAAAATATAACCCTTTCCGGGTTGGCTAAATCAGGAAGGGTAAGCCTGCTGGGTTCTTCTGTTTCAGTAAAAACAAAGTATACAAACGGACAGTTTACTATTTTACCACCAGCCATCAACCCACTTAATACGCCAGGCGGGCATGCATGGGTGTATAAAATAGAAGGCGTTTTATAAGGATGGTACCATTCACTTACAAAGATTTTAAACGCTATAGAATATCAATTTAAAAATCACCATTGTTCGGCTAAAAAATGCTGGAATAATGAAAGACCTTGTGGTTAAGTATTTCAAGCCTCTCTCTTTGGGAGAAGGGTTGGGGTGAGGTATAAAAAGATGGCAAGGATTTCACCCTTTTAACCGGACAACAATACTTTAAAATAAATGAAAATCAAAAATTTTCACTTCGCTTTTTTCACCATTCTGATGTTTGGTATTCAATATCCATTTGCACAAACACCTGCACAAAAATATGCCGCAGTACAAAGCCGCTTACAAAAAGGATGGGGTACTTAACCCACCGCAAATAATTGCTTATTTATAATCAATGCAAATTTAAAAAGTAATGAATATTAAATCATTAGTAACAGCGGTGATGCTGATGTGGGCAGTTGCATCCTTCTGTCAGAGCAAACCCAAAATATGGGATGCTGGTAAAACTAACAGGGTAACTTTTTCCACTACAGATACTGCATTAAAAAATTTGTTCGATCTGGCCGAAAAGAAAGCTGCGGACAACGTAAGGGTTTTTTCGCCCAATTATAAAGTACTGGTGGAGGGAGGCGAGTACCCTTTCGTGTGGGTAGAAACGCAACCCATGGGTGGTGTAATGTATGCCAAAAGAAACCTGGAAGTTGCTTATAACAATGTAGCCATCTTTCTTCAGCACCAGGTTGCAAGCGGCCGGGTTCACGGCATGATCATTCCGATGAACAATAATATCTGGGGCCTTACTGATTTAGTAAAAGCAGACAATGATTACCTCGGGCTTTTCTCCGAAACACTCCAGGGCTTTTTTGTGCCCGGCCCGGCGCTGGAACTTTATTACCTGTTAAATAAGGATACGGCTTATCTCAATTTGATTTACAACAGTTTCCAGGCTTATGATGCTTATTTATGGAAGTACCGTGATTCAGATGGCGATGGTTGTTTGGAAGCCTGGAGCCAAACAGACAGCGGCGAAGATTTTCTGATCCGCTACGATTATGCCCCTTTTGTATGGCCGTTCGAACATCCGCCGGTAGCAGGTAAAATTCCCAACGATACTAATTTTATAAAAAAATATTGGCCACCCTCACATTCCAAAGATTATACACACGAAAAAAATCCCATGCCGGTGGAGTCAATTGATGTGATGGGGTATTCATATACCTGCAGGGATGTGTTGGCTAAAATTTCGGCCATCACCAAAAACGGAAACGAAAAATACTGGCGCAGCAAAGCGTACGAAGTAAGCAATAAGATGAACGGATATCTTTGGGTGCCTGAAAAAAACGCTTATTTCTATCGGGATAAATTCAATAAGATTGTACCAAGTCTCACCCATAATAATCTTAGGGCAATGTATTTTGGCACCATGACGCAGGATATGGCTGATGCATTTATTAAACATCATTTATTAAACCCTGCAGAGTTTTGGACAAAGATGCCACTAACCAGTATAGCAGCCAATGATCCGTTTTTCCGTAATATTTCATTCAATAACTGGAGCGGCCAGCCAGAGGGCCTAACCTATCAACGTGCCATCAATGCCCTTGAAAATTATGGCCATATTGCCGAGGTAACTTTAATTGGAAAAAAGTTGCTGAATGCCATTGGTAAAAGCAAAAAATTTACGCAACAGTTTGACCCCTTTACTGCCGAACAAAACGGAGCGGATGGTTATGGGCCCACTATTTTATCCGTGTTAGAATATTACTCAAGGCTATATGGAGTTTATCCTAAAAACGACACCATACATTTTAATGGTTTGCCTGCAACTAAAGAGTACGCCTACACGCAAAAAATTGACAACAGCAATTATAAACTAATACAAAAAAACGGAACACTGGCAGGCTACTTAAATAATAAAGAAATTTTTAATTGTACTGCAGGTGTAAAAGTAATCACAGATAAAGCGGGCAACTGCCTTGCCATTGCCGGCATTGATACACTCGTTAATATGGTACAGCTAACAATAAAAGGCAAGCGTTACAGCGGCCAGGTAAAACCAAATGGATGGTATGCGTTTGTTAATGGAAAAATTAAATTATTAAAACAGGTGCCTTTTAATTATCCATATCAAAATGTTGACAAAGGGCGTAAGTTGTAAAACGCAAAATGGTTCACCGTTACTTTTTTATTTTTTGTACCAGGCTTTTGACCTTCGGTTAAGCATTGTTGCGTCGCACTCATGTACTACATACCATTGGGGATCTTTTATTGCGTTATAGATTTATGGTATAACCTTGTAATGTAGGATTGCCAACCTTTTGTAGTGTGGCAACCCTTGCATCGAACGCTTGCAGCGAACGCTCATAATATATCGCTATCAATACTACTAAATTCAATATTTATCATCTTAGAGTATTATATCTAAGAAATGCGATCCTTACAAGTAATACAGCACCTTATCGATAGCAATGTTTCTTCTAAACTTTCCCATAGCCGGGGAACCCCAAGTCATAATCGCTGGCAAATTATCTATTTGATTCAGGTGGGTAAATTTTCATGCCGTTGAGTGAT
>JAYWIB010000703.1:0-1830 GCA_043789265.1 Chitinophagaceae bacterium | reverse complement strand
ATATCCATGAATCTTAAACAAAGCTCGCTCCTCACAATAATTTCACTCACAAATTTGTTGGTAAATGCCCAGGCATTGAATAATAAAAACCCACATCAGGATTATAAAATAACCAATCCTTTTTTTAAAGTAAAATTTCTTTCAACTGATAATTCTATTTTTTCGTACACCGAAAAAATAACCGGCGAAACAATAAAGATTACCGCACCGGCTTTTGAAGTGTATGGCAAGAAATTAATAGCACAGCCTGCAACACTGACATTGCTATCGAAGCCAGATACTTTTAAAAATGGTGTAGTAGAATATCGCTTAAAAGGAAAGCTGAAAACTGATACTGCTTTTAGTTTGCAAGTCACTTTCCGGGTGTCGCCGCAAAGTCCGGTAATTCGTTTTTGCTATTCACTAAAAAGTAGTGTTCCACATTTGCTCACAAAAAATAGTGGCAAAGATTCACTCAGTTATTTTTCAGCATCCTTTAGAAACTTCACCCGGTTTTCAGAAATACTGTTGGCTGATTTCAATGAAACCTCTCATTCATTTGTATTGAATGATAAACCAGTAGAAGGCCGGTATTTCGAAAACAACCAGGCCGTTACAGGGCCAATATTAGTAGCAGAAAATAACAAGGCTTCTTTTCTGCTGGCTTACGAACATGGCTCCCAAATTCCCGACAGGTTTATAGCATTTGGATTATCAGCAAATAAAAATATTTCCATAAAAGCTGTAAAGGGAAACTATTATAACAATCAGCCACTTGATGCAACGCACCCTTATGAAACTGTATGGTTTGAAGTGGCTGGTGTAAAAGGCGATAAGCAAGCATTGGCGCAGTATTACCGAAATTTTATACTGAAAGATATTGCCGCAAACCCCGCCAGCAGAACACCTTATATTTATTACAACACCTGGGGTTTTCAGGAACGCAACAAAGCCTGGAATGGTAAAAAATATTTGTCGTCCATGAATTTGAGCCATACGCTAAAAGAAATAGTTGTTGCCCATCGCATGGGCATTGATGTGTTTGTGCTGGATGCTGGATGGTTTGGTAAAACAGGAGACTGGCAGGTGAATGAAACATTTTTCCCCGATAGTCTTCAATTAGTAAAATCAACACTTGATTCATTGAATATGAAATTGGGATTATGGTACAGCCCAACACAGGCGGCAGTTACGAGTAAAATTTATAAAGCAAACGCAGATTGTACCACGGCTTACAATGGTGAAACCAGCAAGCCTTCAGAAGTTTGGGAAACAGAAGCCAGTTACAACATGTGCTTGGTAAGCAATTACTGGAAAGATTGTGCGGCTCAAATGATAAGGAGCGCAAAGGAATATGGAAATATTTATTTTAAATGGGATGCCATATCTCAGTACGGATGTAACAGTCCTAATCACAATCATGGAACCATTAGCAACACCAAACAGGAGCGTGTGGATTGCTACGCATTTGAGTTAGGCAAATATCTTAATAAAGTAGTGGACAGTGTTTCCTCCATTGTTCCCAATGCCATTGTTGATTTTGATATTACCGAAGGCTGGCGCAGCATGGGTTTGCAGTTTTTAGCTTGTGGTAAATATTTTCATATCAACAACGGGCCTTACTACGACACATACAATTTACCCTTACCCGAAAAAATGCTTTGGAACAATATTTTTGTTTATTCCGGCGCTGCCAGGGCTGCTATTTGCCGCAGCAGCTTAGGCTATGATAAATGGATTCCATCCGTGCTTTTTCTTACCCATTATTTACCCGATGCACCGCAAACATCGCAAACAATAAATGTGGCTTCACTCATATTGGGGCAGAATGGATTTTGGGGAGATTTGCTG
>JAYWIB010000702.1:0-1831 GCA_043789265.1 Chitinophagaceae bacterium | reverse complement strand
TTCCAGTGTATGTATTCCAGCTTCTGCATAAACACATCATGGCTGTGCAGGTCAATGCTCAATGGGTTACGCTCCCACAACTGGTATTGCCGGTCTTTTGCACCCACTTTAAATTTCTCCAGCACAAGCGGATGATGAATGCTAAAATCTGATTTTATCTGCTGTGCGGTAAACTTTAAAAAATCACGCTGCACATCCGGTAATGAATGTTCCGCCTGCACTTGCCACATCAAATGCAAATGGTTACCCATGATGACGAATGCATACACTTTCACCCGTTTGTGTTCCACCAAAAAACGCAGGCTGCCTGTTATTACGTCTTTGTATTTGTCAGGCTTCAGCAGGTGTTTCCACTCCAGTATGGCGGCGGTGAAAAACTGTGCGTAGTATTCCGTGTACTGCATACAACATTTTTAATTCAAAGAACTAATGTACTAACTATTCAAATTGCTTTTTAACTATTACCCTTCAGTTGTTGGTGTTCTCACCAACAACGGCGTTCCCGGATAGCCTGCTTCTTTTAAACTAATACCAACTGCGGCGAAACGGCGTTCCCGGATAGCCTGCTTCTTTTAAACTAATACCAACTGCGGCGAAACGGCGTTCCCGTATAGCCTGCCTCTTTTAAACTCATACCAACAACGGCGAAAAGTATACTGCCTCATACATCCTTGCAGCTTCTGTCACCACCATTTAAAACATTAAACTGCATATGTTTGCAATCGTATATTTAACATAGCTGCTTAGTGAACTTTAGCTATTACAGCCATTTACATATTTTAACGGAAGCGCTCTTATTTATGAAAAAACTAAAACGCATGCTGATTGTTGTACTGTTATTGCTCACTGCATTTACAGTTTATGTAATTTCAGTAAACCGCAACACCGTTAACATGACAGCAAGACAAAAAATATTAAAAGCCGTTTATCCTGCATGGATGTGGCTTACCCGGCTTACTGGCACTAACAGAAATGTGCTGGCCAATGAAAAGGCCCAGCCGCCCGTTTCTTTTTATCGCCTGCGGTTTGTATCCACCGATGGAAACCCGTTTGATTTTGCACAGCTTAAAGGAAAAAAAGTGCTGCTGGTAAATACTGCAAGCGACTGCGGCTATACTGACCAGTATGCAGACTTGCAAAAATTATACGAACAGCAAAAAGATAAACTGGTAATAGTGGGCTTTCCGGCCAATGATTTTAAACAGCAGGAAAAAGGGAGCAATGAGGAGATTGCAGCTTTCTGTAAAAAAAATTACGGTGTTACTTTTCCGATGATGCAGAAATCAACGGTAATAAAAACTGCGGCACAAAACCCCGTGTTTCAGTGGCTGACTGACGTGGCAAAAAACGGATGGAACAGCAAAGCGCCTGTATGGAATTTTTCCAAATACCTGGTGAATGAAGAAGGCAGGCTGGTAAATTATTTTGAACCGGGAATTTCTCCCCTTAGTGAAGAAATAATAAAGGCTGTAACCAACAGATGAAAAATATTTTACAGGATAAAGATTACAACGAAGTGATCAGCAGGATAAAATTGCTTCACAAAAAAAGCAACCGGCGCTGGGGCATTATGACGGTGGAGCAAATGCTGGCGCACTGCAGCGATCAAATTCGCTTGGCATTGAGTAAAAAAAAGCCGCATGAAATACCCACTTTTATTAATAAGAATATTGCAAAATATTTAGGATTGTGGTTACCTTATATTCCTTTCAAAAATATGAAGGCTCCTGTTGACATGAATCAACAATATTATGGCACCCCTTCATCAGATATTGAAACAGAAAAATCAAATTTGATTCAGTTATTGAATGAGGTGAGGTTATTGCCTGGA
>JAYWIB010000701.1:0-1833 GCA_043789265.1 Chitinophagaceae bacterium | reverse complement strand
GGAAATTTTGCATCCCGAATTTTAAACCTTAAACGTTTTAAACCTTAAACTTTTTGGCGTCTGTTTTTCAATTGGTTTTGAGCATCTCTATCGAAATTAACAGGGTCATGTGCGCCACCTCCACAAAGCATCACATTTTTTGGTGAGGTTTTTTTATCAGAATTTCTTTTTGTTGCATCCATTTTTATAAATTCCTATGCGGTGTGTACGCAGCAGGTAGGATGAAGTTGTGCTGCTGCCAGAAAGCTGAAAACTGATGGCAGCGGAAGGCTGTTGGGGCATATGGCAATCAATACAGTTGCTGCTGGCAGAAATGGCTGGCGTGCCAACTGCGGTGCAAAAATTATTGCTGGTTGCCTGGTGGCAGGCCATGCATTTTTCAGAATACGATGCCATTGATTCGTCCGTGCTGTTATGCGGATTGTGGCAGGTGGAACAATTGATTGTTTTGCTTTGTAAAAAACATTTGCTCTGCGCCAGCAAATTAAACTGGTTGCCGTGTACATCAAATTCCTTTTTGTTGCTGAATGCAGCAGAAGACATAAAGAAATCGGCAAGCCTGTCCCCTGGCTGAAAGGCAAACCTTGATTTGAGTTTTATTTTATCATTGCCTGAGTGGCACACAGCGCACATGTCAAGCTGCTGCCCATGGCTAAGCAAATTTTTTACAACAATAAATTTTGCATTTTTTTCACCTGGATGCTCCCGGTGCCAGTCGGCATGTTGGGCTGCAGAGCCATGGCAGCGCTGACACCCGATGCCATAAACCAGTGAATTTTTTTCCAGCGTTTCAGCCGCCTCAGCAGTGGAAAAATAATTATCCGCTGCAGCACTCGCCTTATTTTTTGAGCTGATGTTTGAGCTGTGGCATTCAAAGCAATCCCTGCCTATCATTCTTGTAAACTCCGGAACCACGGCAGAAAAACCGGGACTGGTAGCCCAGGCATGTACTGCGGTATAGTAAGATACCGGCAGTTCATACAAATGATCATCTTTCCAATACAAGGATGTTTGTGCATGCCTTAGGCCAAATGTCATATCAAAGCGGCGGGCTTCTGTACGTTTGCCATTTATATACAATGCCTGATAAAGGCCGCTGTCAGTTTGCTCCATCTGCAGTTTTGTACTGGCATCATACACAAATATATTGCGGCCTGCAGCAAAACTGCCAAGCACGTTTTGGAGTGAGGCAGGAGCCGATGCATGAAAATGTGCCGACAGCAAAGCACTGTCATAAATGGCCTGGTGACATTGCCTGCATTTTTCTTCCGTGGCAAAGGCAGTGCCCCTCGGGTCGGGCGCAGAATCATTGTCCATACATTGCAACAATACAGCAACGGACACAAAAAGCAGCACTGCCACAACAAAAGAATTCCAGTGTTTTTTCACCTTGTTAAATTAAGTTTTTTTAAACAATAGGTTACAGAACTTATAAATTTTATAAAGCCAGGAAGCCTCTTATAACTTACCTTGTTCTGCATAAAAAAACTTCCAATGAAATACAGCGTAATTCTGTTTGCCATCTGCCTTGCTGCCTGCACAGCCAAACAACAGCAAAATAAAACCGCTGATGACAATGCATGGGCAATGGAAAATTTTATTAAGGCCGACAGTATCAATCCCATCCTTTCTCCCTCCGGCAAAGAAAAATTTGTATGCCCGCTGCAAAACAAAACCGTTGCATGGAACGAAAAAAATGTACTTAACCCTGCTGCTGTGGTAAAAGATGGAAAAGTGTACCTGCTCTTCCGCAGCCAGGACAGCGCCATGACATCCCGGTTAGGCCTTGCCGTTAGTAACGACGGACTGCACTTCACCAAAATGCCCGAACCC
>JAYWIB010000700.1:0-1835 GCA_043789265.1 Chitinophagaceae bacterium | reverse complement strand
AAAACATCATTGCACTGGATGTACATTACCTCGCTGCAGGAAAATATGTGCTTACCATACAGAACAGCAATACGCATACACAACAAAGTTTTATGATAGTGAGATAAGTTTTCACTTAGATACTTTATTAACCGGGGCTGCGTACATGCAGCCCCTTTTTTTATGACCAACCTTGATATGGTTGGAGCCGTTGATACTTTGCATCACTAAATACCGCCTGAGCTATTACGCCTTGTTCAATGGAACTTAGAGATTAATTTCTCTTTCACACTTGCGAAAACGTAAAACTATAATAAACCATCAGGCTTATTGGTGTATTCTATTATTAAAAATCAAAAAGTCTTTGCATTCTCTACATTTAAAAAAGCATAGGCTTGCATTTTAAACAAAAACATATATTTGTTTTTATACAAAAAAAAATAACAGCATGAGCGATGACGCCTCCTACTCCATTCCAGTCCGGTACCGTAAAATGGAAAACCTGCACATCGTTTTCTGGTTGTTAAAAGATATAAGCTGGTGTATGGTGTGGAAACCGCTGGGTATTGCCATGATAATTCCTACACTCAGCATTGCCGTCATCATTGCGCTACGCACCAGGCAATACGTGAGTGAAGTGTGCCACAACCTTGCCATTGTTTTCTGGATAAGTGCCAACTCTTACTGGATGATAAGTGAATTTTCAGAAATAGATACGAACATCATTTACGGGTGGATTACTTATAAGCACCTTGCCATTATCCCTTTTATAATGGGCATGCTGCCGCTGCTGTATTACTATATTTGGTGGAGGCCGCGGCACAAAAATGTGGTGGAAACTATGTAGCCTGTAGCGTTCATCTTTACATTGAATGATTAGTTAAAAGTAAAGTTTTGCAAAGAGCTGCTGCTATAAATCACAGTACGGCCAAGCCTTTCAAACGATCCATATAAATTATCACTTAGCGGTGTTTGTGCCGTATAAAAAAATCATTTTAAAAATACCGTTAAAACACCCTGCTTCTTTTCAGCAGATACATGCACCTTTATCAAAAGTTACAAGTGCCCTTTTAACAAACACATGACTGTAACACTAAACTAAACAACCAGCCCTATCTTAGAGAAGCAGTCCAGCCCCCTAAAAGGCTGGCTGTTCTTTTTCTAAAGCTTACCTGTTACATTTTTATAGCGACCATACTTGCTAAATAGTCCAACCTTTTTTCTGCCGGCATAGGATTTTAGAAAATTATCAGCCCGTTTTTGATGGCATATAGCACGAGGCCCACCCTTGTTTTTAACTGGAGCTTTTCAAAAAGAACATCCCTGTATCCATCTACTGTGCGTGGGCTTACATTCATTTGCGCAGCTATTTCTTTGTAAGTAAGTTCGGAGCAGGCATGCTTTAAAAAATCTTTTTCCCGATCGCTTAATTGTATCAGCGTGCTGATGCTGATGCTTTCATCGCCCAGGCTGTTGATGGCATGCATAAGCTTTCCGCTTACCAGTTCTGAATAATAAAAACCTTTGGTGAGAATAGAATTGATGGCATGTTGTAGTTCGGCCGGGTGACTGTCTTTTAAAATATATCCCTTGGCGCCTGCCTTCAGCATGCGTATGATGGAGTTTTCATAATCGTACATACTAAGCGCCAATACCGCCACTGAAGGATGATTTTTGCGAAGCCATTCTGCTGTTTCAAAACCATCCATTTCCGGCATATTGATGTCAAGCAATACCAGGTCTGGCAGGTTACCGGCTTTTAATTTTTGTATAAAATCTTTTCCGTTATCTGCCTCAAACAATACGGTATGCCCCAGCGACTGCAGTACAGATGCAAGTCCGCTGCGAAGCAATAT
>JAYWIB010000699.1:0-6397 GCA_043789265.1 Chitinophagaceae bacterium | reverse complement strand
CGCATTGATTCCATTGCACAAAATGCCATTAACCTGGGTGCCACACCAGGCTGTGTAGTGCTGGCAGCACATAACGGCAGAATTGTTTATCACAAAGCATTTGGGTATTTTGGGTATGATAAAAAAGAAAAGGTTTCTACAGAAAGTGTATATGACATGGCTTCTGTTACGAAAATTTGCGGCACTGCACTTGCCGTAATGAAGCTGTATGAAGAAGGAAAAATTAATCTGCGGCATACACTCGGCCATTACCTTGATGTGGTAAAGGGCACCAATAAAGAAAAATTAATTATAGAAAATATTTTGCTGCACCAGGCAGGGCTGTCGCCTTTTATTCAATTTTATAAAGAAACAACAGACAGCACCGGGCGGCCCTTAACCTATTTGTATTCATCTCAAAAAAAGGATTCATTCAGCATACCTGTTGCATGTAATTTATTTTTAAGGAATGACTGGCGGGATACGATAATGCAGCGTATTCTGCAAAGCCCCGTTAGCAATACCGGCAGATATGTGTACAGTGATAATGATTTTATTTTTTTGGGTAAAATAGTAGAAGTCATTACAGGTACTGCTCTTGATAAGTATGTACAACAAAAATTTTATATGCCACTCGGTTTATCATCCGCAGGCTTTATGCCCCTGCAGTATTTGCCTTTAAAAAAAATTGCCCCTACGGAAGAGGAAACCGTTTTTAGAAAACAACTCATTCGTGGATACGTACACGACCCCGGTGCTGCCATGTTTGGCGGAGTAGCCGGGCATGCAGGCTTATTCAGCAATGCATATGATATGGCCATATTGATGCAACTGCTGCTGAATGGCGGCACATTCAATGGTAAAAAATACCTGCAGGAAAAAACAATACGCCTTTTTACATCTTACCAAAGCGCCGTAAGCAGGCGGGGGCTTGGGTTTGATAAGCCTGAAAAAGACAATGATAAAAGAGCAGCGCCCTATCCCTGCTTATCTGCATCCCCGGCAGCTTTTGGCCATACAGGCTTTACAGGCAGCTGTGTGTGGGCCGATCCAAAGTATAACCTGGTGTATGTTTTTTTAAGCAACCGGGTATCGCCGGATGGCAGCAATACAAAGCTGCTGAAGATGAATGTACGTACCAACATACAGGAAGCCATTTACACATCGCTGCTGCCAAATGCTGTAAAAATAAAAGAGGCAGAATAACGCTGCCCCTTTTAAAAAATGTTGCTGAACAATTTTATCCCAATGCCATTCTTTTAAATTCACTTACTTTTAAATCTGCGTCTGTGCCTTTCAGGTAGTCTGCTACAGATTTGCTGTTGTCTTTTACAAATGGCTGAGCCATCAATGTATTGTCCTTAAAAAATTTATTCACTTTACCGATGGCAATTTTTTCAGCCATTTCAGCAGGCTTGCCTTCTGCTTTAATTTGTTCGATGGCGATGGCTTTTTCACGTGCCACTGTTTCTGCTGATACGGATGTTTCATCCACAGCAAGCGGATTCATGGCTGCTATCTGCATGGCCACATCTTTACCTGCTTCACCTGCTTCTTTGTTCATACCCACCAGTACACCCATGCGGTTGGCACCATGTATATAGCTGGCAACATAGGGTGCATCTATTCTTTCAAACTTAAGCGTTATTTTTTCGCCGATTGCTGCCAGTTTATCATTTATCATATCGGCCACTTTTGCACCACCAATCATGGTTTGGTTCAATGTATCTGTATCAGACACATTGTTAGCAATAGCTGCATCCATAATGCTTTGTGCAAAAGCTACAAATTCGGCATTCTTACTCACAAAATCAGTTTCGCAACTGATACATACTATCATTCCTGTTTTAGCATCTGCAGTAGTCTTAGCTAATATCACGCCTTCCTTTGCTTCCCTGTCGCTGCGCTTGGCGGCCACTTTTTGTCCCTGCTTGCGCAGCCAGTCAATAGCTGCTTCAAAATCTCCATTGCTTTCTGTTAATGCTTTGCGGCAATCTAACATGCCGGCGCCTGTAGTCTGGCGTAATTTATTAATGTCTGCTGCTGTTATTGTAGCACTCATGATTCGTATTTTTTATCTCATCCATAGATTAATTTTAACCTGCAGATGAAAGTTTTTTTGAATTATTTTTTATCAACCAAATGGTCAGTGTGTGCATGCTGCCAATTATCTTGGCCCACCGGGTCCACCACCTGCAGGCCTTCTGCCACCAGCTCCTGGACCTGGTATACGGCGCTTAGTGGGTGCAGCGCCTCTTGCTCTCTTATTTCTGTCATCACCGCCATCTACTTTTTGTTCAAAACGGGCAGCTTTTTCTTCTGGTGATTCATCTGTATCATGGCTGCTGTCGTCTTCATCTTTTTCTGCCTGGCGTTCTGCCAAACCTTCTGCAATGGCTGCTGTAATATAGTTTACAATAATGGCAATGGATTTGGTAGCATCGTCATTTGCCGGAATAGCAAACTCCACTTTGTTTGGATCGCAGTTGGTATCCACCATTCCAAATGTGGTAATGTTCAGGCGCTTTGCTTCTGCAAGTGCAATGTGTTCGTGACCGATGTCTACTAAAAACAATGCAGCAGGTACACGGCTTATTTGTGCAATACCGCCCAGTACCTTTTCCATTTTATCCTTATCACGTGTAAGCGTAAGTCGTTCTTTTTTTGTAAGATTGTCAATGCTGCCATCTCCCAGCATTTTTTCAATGCTCTGCATTTTCTTTACACTCTTACGCACTGTATTAAAATTGGTAAGCATACCACCCAGCCAGCGCTCTGTTACAAAAGGCATATTGATGCGCTTTGCACAATCAGAAACAATTTCTTTAGCCTGCTTTTTAGTGGCAACAAACATTATTTTTTTGCCGCTTTTTGCAATTGATTTTAAGGCAGCCGCAGTTTCCTGCAGGCCTTCTACTGTTTTGTTTAAATCAATGATGTGGATGCCTTTTTTTTCTGCAAAAATGTAAGGCAGCATCTTGGGGTTCCACTTCTTTTTCAGGTGACCAAAATGTACCCCTGCTTCAAGAAGTTGCTGTTGTAAGGAAGTGTTATTTTCCATTGTACTATTTTAAATTTCGTTTAAATTAATTAATTGCTTTTACCATTCCTCCCCTTCAGTGGTTGGGGGCATTAACGCTTGCTGAACTGGAAGCTTCTTCTGGCTTTTTTACGGCCTGGTTTTTTACGCTCCACAGATCGTGGGTCTCTTTTCAGCAATCCTGCTGCTTTTAATGCCGGACGGTAGTCTGCACTTACTTCCAGCAATGCACGGGCAATACCCAGTTTGGCTGCTTCGGCCTGGCCCTTTACACCACCACCCTGTGCGTTTACAATGATGTCAAATTTATCCGCCACTTCCACCGTTTTCAGTGGAGCTTCTACCTGATTCTGCAGGTATACAAGCGGGAAGTATGTTTTATAATCCTTGCCGTTTACGGTAATGTTGCCTTCGCCCTTGCTAAGGAAAACACGGGTAACAGCTTCTTTTCTGCGACCAACTGCGTTTTTTTGCTTTTCCATTTATAATTTATTTGGAATGATGAATGTAATTTTTAAAAAAGTTTTTCAGAATTTAAGATCTGCTGGCTTTTGTGCACCATGCGGATGTGCTGATCCGGCATACACAAATAATTTTTTATACATTTTGCGGCCCAGCCTGTTTTTTGGCAACATACCTTTAATGGCTCTTTCAATAATAACTTCTGGTCTGCGCTTCAGCAAATCTTTGGCAACTTCTTCTTTACGTCCGCCGGGGTAACCACTAAAGTTGTCGTAAATTTTTTCGTCCATCTTGTTACCAGTGAGCTTTATTTTTTCGCAATTGGTTACAATTACAAAATCGCCGCAGTCAACATGTGGCGTATAATAAGCTTTGTTTTTGCCCCGCAGTATTGCAGCAATTTTAGAACACATACGACCAACGGTTTGATTAGTACTATCTATCACATACCAGTTGTGAGTAACGGTAGCCTCGTTCGCATGTTTTGTGGTGAAATGTAGTTTACTCATTGTTTTTATTTTTAAGTGATGCCCCCGCTATCCCGGCAGGCTTTTTAAAATTGGACGGCGAAGGTATGTTTCTATACCTTATTTAGAGCAATTGAACCCAACTTTTTTTATCGAACCTTTATAAATTACTGGTTTTCAGTAAAATTTTTGTTCTATTTTTTTTATCATGATGGATTTTTCCTGTTTTTGTTTTGTAGCGGGGAGGTATGCATGCAAAAAAAGCAACTCAGTGAGTTGCTTGTACGTTTGCAGTAGGGATAATATGGTAGACCGGGTCTTAAAATTTTTTCATTGATTTTCAGGAAAATATTGGCGGGAAATCACTGTAGTTTTAAAGCAACATACACAGGGTGGTGGTAATGCTTGCAGGATGTGAAGTTGCGCTTTTGATTGTAAAAGCCAATGGGTGTTTTAACGGTATTTTTAAAGAGAAATGATGTAAAGTAAAAAGCTAAATACATGCTTAAGCCTTACCATAAGCAGCGCTTAATTTTTTTATAAGGCTTTGTTTAACGGATGCAGGAATAAAAGCAGCATTCAACGCATGCACATTACATAGATAAAAATCATCTTTGGTCCACCCGAAATTTTCCTGCAGCCTTTTGTATTCAGTGTTCAGGTTTACATCCACAATGGTGCGGCAGTCGGTGTTGATATTTAGCAGAACACCTTGCTTTTTCAAAGTATCAACCGGATGATCTTTGTAAGTATCATACATGGATGTCTGCACATTGCAGCTTGGGCAAATTTCCAGGTGAATTTTTTTATCCCTTAAATGAGCAACCAGTTTTTCATCTTCAATGCTTCTTGCACCATGACCAATCCTCGTGGGTTTAAAATGCTCCAGCGTTTCCCACACACTCTGCGGCCCGGCGGCTTCACCTGCATGTGCGGTGATGTTCAGTTTTTTTTCCTGTGCATATTTGAATGCAGATAAATGATTGGTAACAGGGCAGCCTGCTTCATCACCGGCAATATCAAAACCTGCCACATACGTTCCAGCAAACTGCTCCACCAATTTCACCGTGGCCATGCTTTGTTCTTCCGTGTAATGACGCAGCGTACATAAAATCAATCTTGCTTCTACACCGCTTTGTGCCACACATGCTGCCGTGGCTGCTTCCACGCTCTGCACCACTTCATAAGGCGTCAGTCCTTTTTCCAAATGAAGAAAAGGCGCAAACCTTATTTCTGCATAAATAACATTGTCTGCCTTCAATTGCTCAATCAAATCTTCCACCACCCATTGCAGTGCTTCTTTTGTCTGCATCAATGTGAAGCTCTTTGAAGCCCTTTTTAAAAAGTCCATGAGGTCTTCACATTTTGGCGGTGCCACAAATTCATGGCGGTACTGCTCTTCGGAAATGGAAGGGTCAATTTTTTTCACCACGTTGTAGCTAAGGGAGCAATCGAGGTGGAGATGAAGTTCTATTTTGGGCAACACAGCCTCACCCTCCCCTCCCTCTCCTGTAGAGAGGGGGCGGTGCATCATCCCATCATCAAACATTTTATCTTCCATATCAGCTTAAATCTTTAATCAACGGCCTCACCCTCCTTCTCCCTCTCCGGTGGAGAGGGAGCGGTGCATCATCCCATCATCAAACATTTTATCTTCCACATCTTCTTACAATCTTTATTCAACAATAAAACAACCACACCACAATTTCATAAAAGAGTTTAAAAAAAGCAGGGTCTAAAGTCCTTCCCTCTGGGGAGGATTTAGGAGGAGCCATTGGTTAGGAGGGGCTGCACTTCCCTTATGTGTTCTACTTGTTTAAAATTCTCATGCTCCACCTTATGCTCCACATGCTCATGCGCCCAGGTGGTGTGATAAGGAATATGAATGCCATGCCCGCCAATGGCCAGCACTGGCAGCACATCACTCTTCAGAGAATTGCCCATCATTAAAAATTCAGCTGGTTTAATATCAAGGTGCTTAATCAGCTTTTGATAATCTGCTTCCTGTTTATCACTCATTATTTCTATGTGGTGAAAATAATGTTCCAGCCCCGATTTTTTCAACTTACGTTCCTGGTCCAGCAAATCACCTTTGGTGGCCACCACCAGCCGGTATTTTCCCTGCAGCGCTTTCAGTACTTCTTCCACACCATCTAAAAGTTCAATATCTTTTTGCAGCAGTTCCTTTCCATAGCCGATGGCTTTTTCAATCACTTCAATGCTCAATGTATTGTTGGTGACCCTAAGCGCTGTTTCAATCATACTTAGCATAAAACCTTTTACGCCGTATCCATAGAGCTGCAGGTTATCAATCTCCGTGCGGAAGAGTTCCTTCACCAGCGTATGCCGGGGCAGGTAATCTTCCAGCAGGTCGCAAAATTTTTCTTCAATCTCCTTGAAGTAAGGTTCATTCACCCAAAGGGTGTCGTCTGCATCAAAGGCAATCACT
>JAYWIB010000698.1:0-6400 GCA_043789265.1 Chitinophagaceae bacterium | reverse complement strand
CGCCCTTATATGAATGGCACCACCATGCTTGGCCAGAGTAAAAATTGCTACCAGGCAGAAATTGATGCCGCCTGTGAGCTGATTGATTTCTTACGTTTCAATGTTCATTTTTTAAGTGAAATTTACAGGCAGCAACCCATCAGCGGTGCAGGTATGAACAACCGCATGGAGTACCGCCCCCTCGAAGGTTTTGTACTGGCCATTACACCATTTAATTTTACTGCCATTGGCGGCAACCTGCCCACAAGCGCTGCTATGTGCGGTAATGTGGTAGTATGGAAATGCGCCCACACACAGGTGTACAGTGCACAAATGCTGATGCGTATTTTAAAAGAAGCAGGCTTGCCCGATGGCGTCATTAACCTGCTGTATGTAGATGGCCCTACACTCGGGAACGTTTGTTTCACTCATCCTGATTTTGCCGGGGTACACTTTACCGGTAGTACAGGTGTGTTTAATTATATGTGGAAAACAATTGGTGCCAATATGGGCAAGTATAAAAGCTATCCACGCATTGTAGGCGAAACGGGCGGAAAAGATTTTGTAATTGCACACAAAAGTGCCGACCCGGATGTAGTGGTGGCCGCACTTGCACGTGGCGCTTTTGAATACCAGGGCCAAAAATGCAGCGCCGCCTCAAGGGCATACATTCCGTCAGGCATGGCCGCAGAAGTAAGAAAAAAATTGGTAGCTGCCATTAAAACGATGAAGATGGGTACCGTTGAAAACTTCAGCAATTTTGTAAATGCAGTAATTGATGAAAAGAGTTTTGATAAATTAGAAACTTACATACGGGGCGCCAGAAAAAAAGATGCAACGGCAAAACTGTGGGTGGGAGGTAAGTGCGATAAAACTGAAGGATATTTTATTGAACCAACTGTGATTGAAGCAACAGACCCTTATTATGTAACCATGTGCGAAGAATTATTTGGACCCGTACTTACCGTATATGTGTATGATGAAAATAAATTTGAAGACACATTAAAATTGGTGGACAGCACTTCACCATATGCTTTAACAGGCGCTGTAATTGCCCGTGACCGGTACGCCGTGGAACTGGCCACCAGCAGGCTTCGCAACAGTGCCGGTAATTTTTACATTAATGATAAACCTACTGGGGCTGTAGTAGGTCAGCAACCTTTTGGTGGTGCCCGTGCCAGCGGCACCAATGATAAAGCAGGTTCTATTTTAAACCTTTACCGCTGGCTGAGTGCAAGAACTATTAAAGAAACATTTGTACCTGCCACAGACTACCGCTATCCATTTTTAGAAGAAGAATAAATAATGAATTAAGATAACAGGGAAGCCGTACACTAGAATTAATGTATGGCTTTTTTATCTCAAAAGTATTTGTGCTAATTTACCGACATACTTTACGCTTTATTAAAACTGACCAATGAAAAATTCTTTTTTATTTACAGCATGCCTCCTTTGCATCACATTAAAAACTGCGGCACAGCAGCATAACAATTTCAAGATGAGTGCAGGCATAGATGCAGCTTACACATCCAGTGACTTATTGTTGTTTTGGGGTACCGGCCTCGGCGTAAGTGTGCAGCCCGAATATTTTTTTTCGAAAAAAGTGAGTGTCACTTTTACAGCAGGATATAATATTTTTTTTGGTGTATCTATACTTGGCGGATACAAGCAGCCCTCCCTGCATGTAGTACCCGTACGTGCAGGATTGCGTTATTATTTTACAGAAAAATTTTACGTGGCCGGTCAGGCGGGTATTGGCATGTTAAGTGGCGGCGGAGAAGGTGCTTCATTTCTAAAGCTGAAAGGAAATTATTTTTCTTATTCACCGCAACTGGGCTATCAGTTTACTATCAACAATAAAAAGCGTATAGACATTGCCGTTAAATATGAGTCTTACAGCAAATCGCCCAATACATTCAGTGATGGCGGTATAAGGGCTGCTTATATTTTTTAAAATAGGTCTTTTTTTTCCTCCTTTTATAAGTGGTAAAATAAATAGATAAACGCCGTTTTTTGTTGATGATATCCCATTACATTTGCGCCCATTATTTAACACTTAAATCAAGTAAAAATGAAAAAATTAATTTTGAGTATGGCTGTTGCAGCCATTGCGACCCTGTCTGCAAGCGCACAAAAAGAAGCAGATAAAACTTTGAAGTTTGGAGTTGGTGTAACCGCCGGTTTACCAATGGCTGACATCAAAACAGCTTCCAGTTTTGCATTAAAAGGAGATCTACAGGCAGAATATGCTGTTGCAGAATCTTTGGGAATAACTGCCAGCGCCGGTTATTTGAAATACATTGCAAAAAGTGGATACGAAACTGGCAGTGCAGTACCAGTTTTGTAAGGAGCTAAATTCAACCTTGCTGAAAAACTTTATGGACATGCTCAGTTAGGTTTGTCTTTCATCAGCGATGGCGGAGGCAGTGCTTTTACATGTGCTCCAAGTATTGGTTACAAAGTATCTGACAATTTTGATGTGTCTTTAAGGTACTAAGCATTAACAAAAAACAGCGTTAGCTTTTCTCACTTAGGCCTTAGAGCTGGTTTCAGTTTCTAATATTACCTGTTAAAAATTACTTATCAAAAATGCCGCTCTTACTGAAGCGGCATTTTTGATCTTTATAATGAAGATTTTATTGAGCTGTAAAAACCGCCTGCATTTTTTGCATCAGTTCTTTTTCAATCATCCGCTTTGCTATGGCAATCATATTTTTAAAAGCGAGTGCATGCGAAATGCCATGGCCAATGATAACAGGCCTGGCTACACCCAATACAGGTACACCACCATACATTTCAAAATTAAAACGATCAAAATGTTCATCCGAAATACCTCTTCGTTTAACAATATCATATACACTCTCCGCCATTTTTAAAATTACATTTCCGGTAAAGCCTTCGCATACCATTACATCTGCTTTGTCAAGCAATATATCACGCCCTTCTATATTGCCCACAAAATTTATGTGCTTGTTTTCTTTTAATAAAGGATAAGTAGCCTGCGATAAAATATTTCCTTTGCCCTCTTCTTCACCAATATTTACGAGACCTACTTTTGGTTGATGTATGCCCAAAATATTTTCTGCATATAACGAACCGAGGATAGCAAACTGGTTCAGATTTTCAGGTTTGCAATCTGCATTGATACCGGCATCCAGCAGCAGGCCGAGTGTGCCATTTTCCCTTGGTATATAAGCGCCAATAGTAGGCCGGCTTACCCCATCCATAGCTTTGATGCTGAACAATGCACCCACCATCATGGCGCCAGTATTTCCTGCACTTATAAAAGCATCCACTTTGCCGGAGGCCAGTAATTGAAAACCGATGGCAATAGAGGATTGTTTTTTTTCTTTTAAAGCTTTGGTAGGATGCTCATGCATTTCAATTACCTCGGGTGCATGTATTACCGAAATGTTTGCAGCAGAAATATTATGCGAAAGCAGCAGCGGATTTAGTTGCTCTTCATCTCCAATCAGCGTGAGTTGTACATCATTACTTTCAGCTTCTTTAAGGAATAAGGCTATTCCCCTTATAGCTTCCAGAGGTGCATAGTCACCCCCCATCATATCAAGTGCAATATTCATATCCATTAAATAAAAAATTCCAAGTGCTCCATTCAAAACCGAATGTAGAACTTAGAACTCATTATCAGAAAAAAACATTATGCTTTCAATGGCGCTTTTTCAGCTACCACCTGTCCTTTATAATACAGCTTTCCTTCGCTTACATGTGCACGGTGGCGCAGGTGTGTAAGGCCAGTTGTTTTATCCGTAGTTAAAGTTTCAGCCGAAGCTTTATAATGCGTCCTTCTCTTAGCACTGCGCTGTTGCGAATGGCGGCGTTTGGGATTTGGCATATCTGTAAATTTTAATTTTTATAAATGTTGATTGTTACTTTTAATTTCCGGTGTATTATTTTTTTGCTTTGCCGTTCTTAAATTTATCCAGTCCCTTCCAAATGTCATTAGCATTCTCACCCTCATCTTTTACTTCCATTTTCCTCAGCATCTCCAGCACTTCCTTATTACATTTTGAGCCACCCATTTCTTCCGCACTGCACATTTTCTGCATCGGTACACTCAGGCTTACAAATTCAAATAACCAGTCGTTCAGTTGCAGGTGGCTTTCTGTTCTCGATATATAATACACATCGGGGTCGTCCTCCCGCTCATTCATTTGTTCAGGGTTGTCCACCATCTTTACCAGCATATTAAATTCATCCCACAAATCCATGGTCAAATTGTTGCTGCACCTGTCACAAACCACATCTGCCTTACCGCTTACTTCAAATTTCAGCAGCATGAACCCTGCTTTTTTATCTAAAGTAAGTTTTACCCTGGCTACAGTATTGGTAAAATCCACTCCCTCTTCTCCGGCAAAGAACCTGTCATCCATATCATAAGCAAACTCATGAATACCGGGCTTTAAACCCACAAAAGCTATCTCTATCGCCTTTCTTTTCGCCATACCTCCGGTTTAAAGGACGGCGAAGGTATATAATTTTGCCTGAAAAATGAAGTAATTGAAACAGAAAAAAATCACTTCATCTCTGCCATGTATATTTTTTTAGTATTTTTAAACTTATGATCCGTAAAAGGGCAACTTATGTTTTAATTGCGCTGTTTATCCTCTCCTGCCTCATACATTTTTTTTCGGCTAATAAAAATTTTGCAGAAACAAACTACGCCGGTACTGTATACCCAGTTATTTCTTTTTTTTTGAAGTCTCTACTTGGGTGGATACCGTTTAGTGTGGGTGATGTATTGTATGGCCTTGCCGGTGGCTGGATGATATGTAAAATATGCAATGGAGCAGTCATTCTTTTGAAAAGAAAAACTACGGTGCAGCAAGTTTTGCAACAGGTTAAAAAAACAACCATTGTGCTGCTGCTGATTTACATTCTTTTTAATTTATTATGGGGGATTAATTATAACAGGAAAGGCATTGCTTACCAACTGGGGCTGGAGCCTGCAAAATACAATGTGACTCAATTAAGAGCAATTGATTCACTTGTTTTGCAAAAAGTAAACAGCAGTAAAAATGCATTAAATGCTGCCGGTAAAAGTTACACAGGCAAAGCAGGATTATTTAAAGAAGCAGCCAATAGCTATAACCAGCTAACGGCGGTATCATTCTTTAAACCATACAAACCTTCATCCGTAAAAAATTCTATGTGGGGCTGGTTAGGAAATTATCTGGGCTTTACCGGTTATTACAATCCATTTACCGGCGAAGCGCAGGTAAATACTACGGTGCCTTCTTTTCTTCATCCCTTTATTACCTGCCATGAAATAGCGCACCAGCAGGGATATGCCAAAGAAGATGAGGCCAATTTTGTGGGATATCTTGCAGCGGCTTCTTCTAAAGATGCCGCCTTTAATTATTCAGCATACCTCGAAATATTTTTGTACACCAACCGCAATCTGTACCGCTATGATTCTTCCTGCGCCCGGCAGTTTGCCCGCCAATTGCTGCCTGCGGTACAGGCAGATATACTGCAATGGAAAAAATTTAATGAGCAGCATGTAAACCCTGTGGAACCGGCCATATCCTGGCTGTACGGAAAATTTCTGCAGGGTAACCAGCAACCCGAAGGGCTGATGCGTTACGACAGGGTTACGTCTTTACTGATTGCTTATTACAAAAAATATCAGCGCTTATAAATTAGAATGGGTACAAATAAAAAAATGAAACCCCCGGGAACGGGGGTCTCTTGTTATCCAAACAATCCATAAAAACAAAAGATCTTTAAGTCAGGCTGCGATTCATTTTGTTGTTTGGAAACTATGTTAAAACCTGGGACACCTTACTGCATTTTTACTGCTGTTGTCCCGGTTAATATATTTTTGGTATGATAAAGCCATTTCAATTCCACCCCTTGCACGGCTGGCTCCGCTTAACTTAGATACGTTTACATCATAGCTTACTGAAATAGACAGTGGTCTTACTTCTAATTTTGCTACGGGGATAATGGCATCTTTTAATCTTACAAACATGCCGCCATGCAGCAGGTAATTTGGATCCACATCATCATCCAGCTTTTTTGTAAACAAGCCGCCTGCAATCATTTGCGAAGCAGGCCCCTGCTTTGAATAATCTGCCTGTACGGTAAAGTATGAACTTTCGGAAGTAGACATACGTACACCACCAGAATAGACCCATTTTGGCGAAAGGGCTACCTTGTTATTTCCATAAAAAGATATGTTGGAAGGTTTATTGAAATGATGATAAGCAATACCTGCAAAAAAATTATTGTCGGGATTGTCGCCTACCTGTGTATTGAAACTCATACCGGCTGTTCCATCAAAATAAGAATAAGAAGGCGTGGTAAATGTTTCACCATCGGGCAGGCCGCCATTGTATCCAGAACCATCATATTGGCTGTTGGTAGTTATTTTACTGCGGTCTAACCGGCGCTGCAC
>JAYWIB010000697.1:0-6412 GCA_043789265.1 Chitinophagaceae bacterium | reverse complement strand
CCCGGCGTTTTATCAATGGAAAAATTGATACGCATGTTGGGACGCTCCAGTTCGGAGTTTTCAATTCTTTCCAGCTTGTCTAATTTTTTAATAATGCTCTGTGCCATTACCGCTTTGCTCGCCTTAGCCCTAAAGCGCTCTACCACACGTTCCTGCTGACGGATATAATCCTGCTGGTTCTCATAGGCTTTCTGCTGTATCTCTATGCGTAAGGCTTTTTCTGTTTCGTAAAAAGAATAGTTGCCTGTGTAAAAATGCAGTTGTTGCTGGTACAGTTCCACAATTTTAGTAACCATGCGATCTAAAAAATAACGATCGTGGCTTACCATTACCACCGCACCCTGGTAGTTTCTTAAATATTTTTCCAGCCATTCTATACTCGGTAAATCCAGGTGATTGGTAGGTTCATCCAGCAGCAATACATCGGGCTGCATCAATATCATTTTCGCCAGCAGCACACGCATGCGCCAGCCGCCGCTAAAGAGCTTGTACGGCTTGCTCAGGCTTTCGTTGCTAAACCCAAGCCCTTGCAATATTTCTTCCGTCTTGTGATGGATGCTGTATCCATCCAGTACTTCCAATTCATGCAATTTATCTGAATAGGCTATGGCAAGTGTTTCATCACCGGTGCGTTCCAGTTCTATGCCAAGCGCTTCAATTTCTTTCTCTAATATTTTTACTCTTTCAAATGCACCCATGGCCACTTCCAGTATAGAATCTTCTGTATCAAAGCTCAGCAGATCCTGGTGTAAAAAACCAATGCTGGTTTCTCTTCCCTGCTCTACTGTTCCCTTGCTTGGAAGATATTGGCGGGTAAGCACTTTCAGCAAAGTAGATTTGCCTGTTCCATTGTAGCCAATAAGGCCAATTCTTTCGTTGGGCTGAATGTGCCAGGTGGCATCTTCCACAATAGTTCTTGCACCAAATTCAAACGTTACATTCTGCAGTCCTAATAACATATAATAAAAGGGAATTAATTTGGCTGCAAAAGTAATTGAATCCAGAAACTATTTATCATTTAGGTAGTATACAGGCAGAAAAGTGGGTGTACTATTTCGTCTGTATAATCGGCATTTCCTATAGTTTTGCTGAAAAATAAAAAATCAATGAACAGAATTATTATGCTGATTGCTGTGGTACTGCTGGTGTTTACTGTATACTGGTTTAAATTCAGAGAAACTCCGCCGGAAGCACCAAAGCAGGAAGCGCTGGTAACCACACGCCACAGTGCAGCATTCAACAGCAGTATAGATAGATTGACAAATGAATATCTAAAAGTAAAAGAAGCTTTTGTAAACGCTGATACCGCGGCGGCAAAAGCAGCCACACAAATTTTTGCTGCGCAAATAAGCAACCTGCATTTATACGAGTTAAAAACTGACAGCAATGCTGTGTTCGAAAGTGTGCAGGCGCAGGCTGCGGATATAAAAGCAAATGCTGAAAGTTTACTGCAGCAAAAAGATGTAACCGAAATGCGGCAGGACTTTCGCATGGTGAGTGAGAGCATGTACCCGTTTTTAAAATCAGTGCACTACGAAGGAAAAGTATTGTACTGGCAAAATTGCCCTATGGCATTTGGTGATGGAAAAGAAGCCAACTGGATAAGCAATACCAAAGAAATTGTAAACCCATACCTCGGCAAAAATCATCCTGAGTTTAAAGGCACGATGCTGCATTGCGGCCAGGTAATGGACAGCATTACGGCTCACTAATACTTCTCAGTAATCATTTTATTAAAACAAAACGCCCCGGCATATAGCCGGGGCAGATTGTAGTTTCAATAGCGTAAGCATTAAATTCAGCGCACAAAACTTTGGTATGTAATTACCTTGGTGGCGCCGGGAAATGCGTTATTGCGGTAAGATGTTTTTTCAATATTAAAATTGGTGGATGTAAGCAGCAGTATTTTCCACCGGCCGCTTTCGCTTCCAAATAATTTTATCAGCGAGTCAATTCCATCCAGCCGGTTGTTATCACGGCCAAAATAAATACTGATTGAATCCGACTGATCTAATTTATAATTTCCAAAACTTTTATAAGGAAGATTAAAGCAATATTCCAGGTTGGATATGCCGTCAAATGTAACATTGTTGCCCAGCGTTGGCCTCCACGGCACGGTACTGTCTCTCGATTCGCCCGAACCGTAAAAGGCACTGTACCTGATGGCATTTATGCTCCAGGTGCCTGCTGCTTTATCCAGTGTTACAGGGTCATTTATTCCTTTTTTACAACTGCCGCTGAGTGCAATCAGTAAAATACCTGCCGGGAATGTTTGTAGTAAATATTTCTTCACGGAGTATTGGTTTTATACTCCCTACTAACGGATAGCGGACAGTTTTATTGTGTTTTTTGCTTATGAACAAAATGGATGGTGCCACTATTTTTTAAGTCAGATGAAATGCGTACTTCATAACGCTTGTCCCCGTCAGAAACCACCATCAATGCAGTGTTTGGCGGTATTTCTCCTAAATTATCTGCATACATGGTCAGTTCATTTACAGCCTGACCATTGCTGGCATCCAGTGTAAGTGTAATGGGTTTGTCAGTTAATCTTTTGTGTGATAAAAGCAATTTACCATTGTAAAAAAGAGACACGGTATCGCCATCAATATCCCCATTGTCATACAGGTTTACAGTAAAAGTTTCATTTTCTATCTGGATAGTTTTTAAAACATCGGTTTTTCTTTTTTCAAAGTTTAAGGGAACCACTGCAGCTTTCTGGTCAGGTTTTTTTATCTCAGCAATTTCGATATCAGCTTTAGGAATTTGCTTTAATGAAGGCGCAGGTTTTTTAGCCGGTGGCGCAATTTTTTTAGCTGTTGCTGTATTGTTTTTTATAATAGGTTTTTGAGGAGCAGCCTTTACCAAAGGTTTTTTTACAATGGGTGCAGGCACTTTTACAGAGGGCTTTTGTACCGGTGCTTTTGGCTTTTCTGTTTTGTTGTAAGAAGATAAATCCTTGCTTAATGTGCGGCGTATAAGTGTAGTGGCACCGGTGCCGCATCCGCCACCAGGTTGATTGGGTTTTTCTTCCCAGCGGCCTTCCAGTTTTTCTTCATCACCATTTTTATAATAAGTGAGGTAATGTATCTGCAGGCAATCGCTGAAATCAGGTGGAGTATTGCCTTTTATACGGGCAGCTTCTATTACTTTGATGCTGTTGCTGCCTTTGTAATAAGTACCTTTTAAAGAACAAATCACATAAAATTTTCTTCCCTGAAAATAAGAATAGGAATAGCCCGATACCGTGTTGCCGTTAATCTCCAGTTCAAGCACATATTCTGTATTGCCGGCGCCGCTTAAAACAATATCGCCCCTGCTGTTGAAATAGCCACGCCACTGCCCGTTTATTTTTTGCGAAAAAACAGCAAGGCTAATTGAAAAGGAAATAAACAAGAGTGCAATACTTTTCATTTTCATCCAATCTTTTAAAAAGAAATCTGGTAAAAGAAACTGATTCAGGAAACCGTACAAAGTTATCAGCGATATATTTTTGCTTCGCTAATACTTCGTTAAATTTGCCCACTTTTAAAAGCGACTAAGATAAGAAAATATGATACAAATAACATTACCGGATGGTGCCGTAAGAACGTATGAGAGCGGTGTAACAGCCATGGACGTTGCTAAATCTATCAGCGAGGGGCTGGCAAGAAAAGTGCTGGCGGCAAAGGTAAACGGCCAGGTGTGGGATACGGCAAGATCAATAACTACCGATGCTTCCTTACAGTTGCTTACCTGGAATGATGAGGATGGCAAAGCCACTTTCTGGCATTCATCTGCCCACCTTATGGCGGAGGCGCTTGAGTTTTATTACCCCGGTGTAAAATTTGGTTATGGCCCCCCAGGCGAAAAAGGATTTTATTATGATGTGGACTTAGGAGAGCATGCCATTGCAGAAGAAGACCTGAAAAAGCTGGAAACAAAAATGAATGAGCTGGCTAAGCAAAATGAAATTTTTGAAAGAAAAGATGTAAGCAAGGCCGACGCAATAAAATATTTTAATGAAAAAGGCGACCAGTATAAACTTGAAATTATTGACCGGTTGAATGATGGTGAGATTACATTTTATACACAGGGGAATTTTACTGATCTCTGCCGTGGGCCACATATCCCTAACACTGGTTTTATAAAAGCCATCAAGCTTACAAGTATTGCTGGCGCTTACTGGCTGAATGATGAAAAAAATAAAATGCTTACCCGGATTTACGGCGTTACATTTCCATCAGTTAAGGAACTGGAAGAGCATTTGGTTTTATTAGAAGAGGCTAAAAAGCGTGACCACCGCAAGCTGGGAAAAGAGCTTGAACTGTTTGCATTTTCTGAAAAAGTGGGTATGGGCTTACCGCTGTGGTTGCCCAAAGGCGCCATGCTGAGGGAACGGCTGCAGCAGTTTTTACAAAAGGCTCAAATAGAAACCGGCTACCTGCCTGTGGTAACACCCCACATTGGTCATAAAAATTTATACGTTACATCCGGCCATTATGAAAAATATGGCAAGGATAGTTTTCAGCCCATAAAAACACCGCAGGAAGGAGAAGAGTTTTTTTTAAAACCAATGAACTGTCCGCATCATTGTGAAATTTATAAAACTTCTCCAAGAAGTTATAAAGACTTACCATTACGCTTAGCCGAATTTGGCACCGTATACCGGTACGAACAGCATGGCGAACTGCATGGCCTTACCAGGGTACGGGGATTTACACAGGATGATGCCCATTTATTTTGTATGCCGCACCAGGTAAAAGATGAGTTTAAAAAAGTAATTGACATGGTGCTGTATGTATTGGCTTCGCTGGGCTTTACCAACTTTACTGCACAAATTTCTTTACGCGATAAAGAAGACAGATCAAAATATATTGGTACAGAAGAAAACTGGGCCACTGCAGAACAATCCATCATAGAAGCCGCTGCAGAAAAGGGGTTAACAACAGTTACCGAATATGGCGAAGCAGCATTTTATGGCCCTAAATTAGATTTTATGGTAAGGGATGCCATTGGCCGTAAGTGGCAGTTAGGTACCATACAGGTAGATTACAACCTGCCCGAGCGTTTCGACCTTACGTACATTGGTGAAGACAATGCGAAGCACCGCCCCGTGATGATACACCGGGCACCTTTTGGAAGCATGGAGCGTTTTATTGCGGTGCTGATAGAACATTGTGCCGGAAAATTTCCATTGTGGCTGGCGCCGGTACAGGTAAAACTATTGCCCATCAGCGATAAGTTTATTCCTTATTGCGAAGCAGTGCAGCAGCAGTTGAAAGCAGCAGATATAAGGGCAGAAACAGATGAACGCAATGAGAAGATTGGAAAAAAAATAAGGGATACCGAACTGGAAAAGGTACCATACATGCTGGTGATAGGAGAGAAGGAAATGAACGAAGGAAAGGTGGCCGTACGCAAACAGGGCAAGGGAGATGCAGGCGTAAAAACAATTAAAGATTTTATTGAAATGATAGAAGAAGAAGTAAAAAACAAAAAAATAACGGAATAATTTTTGCGAAGCAGCAGTAATAAAAAATATTATCTTTACAATCAACAGTAATTATTTACTATTAGATCACGGGCAGCATTACAAATATTTTTTGCGGCCCAATAAAAAAATTTATAACTAAAATCACTTAATGCCATTTCCACCAAGACCACCCCGTGGGGCTTTTAACCCACGATTCAGAAAAGAACAACAACAGGAACACCGTACCAACCACATGATAAAAGTACCCGAAGTAAGGTTGGTGGGTGAAAACATTCAGCCAGGTGTATATCCCACTGCAGATGCTTTTAAAATGGCACAGGATCAGGGATTGGATTTAGTAGAAATTTCTCCGGGAGCAGCACCTCCGGTATGTAAAATCATTGACTACAATAAGTTTTTGTACGACGAAAAGAAGAAGAAGAAAGAGATTAAAGCAAAATCAAAAACCAGTGAGGTAAAGGAAGTAAGGTTTACACCCAATACCGATGATCATGATTTTGAATTTAAATGTAAACATGCAGAAAAATTTTTGCTGGATGGCAATAAAGTAAAAGCGCATGTACAGTTTAAAGGCCGTGCAATCATGTTTAAAGAAAGAGGCGAATTGCTGTTGCTAAAGTTTGCAGACAGGCTGAAAGATGTAGGAGCGCTGGAAGGTTTGCCAAAAATGGAAGGCAAAAGAATGCAGGTAATGTTTGCACCCAAGAGCCAGAAAAAAACAAAACAATCCGATAAATAGATAATCGGGATGTAAATAAAAATAACAGGGGGGCAATGCTTCCCTGTTTTGATCTTATACCATCTTGATTTATTAAGTAGTCCGACCAGTCCCGATTTTTCGGGAAGGACTGCGTGTAAATCTTAGATGGTATTATGCCGACAGAAAAGTTTTTTGACTATTTAGTGTGTATAGTCGGTATTACCACAGCCTGCTCT
>JAYWIB010000696.1:0-1842 GCA_043789265.1 Chitinophagaceae bacterium | reverse complement strand
AGTAGACAATCTTATGCAGGCTGCACCACAGCAATCGCACAATTTATCCGTTAGCGGTGGTGGTGAAAATAATACATACATGTTGTCGTTGGGATATTTTGATCAGAAAAATAATTTCATCGGCCCCGATTATGGATACAAAAGGTATAATATCCGTTTCAATCAAACAACAGAAATTGGCAGGCTGAAAATAAATACTATCCTGAGTTATGCAAAAGTGCAGGGAAAAGATCATTCATCTGATGCATCTACTTTAATTGTAGATGCTACAAGGGTGCCATTGTATTATTCTTACAAAGACACCGCAGGAAATTATTTAACCAATCCTGTATCTGCTCAATACAATCCCAAAGCCATTCTAGAAAACGGCGGTTACAGAAAAAGCAATGACGATGAAATTTTTGGCAACCTGAATGCAGAATACGCCGTAACAAAAGATTTAAAAATAAGGGGTGTGTTTGGCGGCACCATCCGTTCCAACAGTTCGTTTGGCAGAAAGCTGCAAATACAATTTACGCCGGGAGGCAGTTATGGAAACGACCGGGAAGTGTATGATGCCAATACAAAATCATTGTTTACCAATCTTCAGTTGATTGCTGAATACACAAAAAAAATAAAATCACACGATATTAAAATACTGGTGGGTGGTGCCAATGAATCTTTAAATGATGCCAGCAGCGCTTTGTATAAAACATTGACAGATCCTGCACTGGGTATTCCTTCTACATTAACGGTGCTTGAACCACGGAGTTTTAATACCAATGGAACCAACACCAACGGCAATCCTGCAACTATTGAAACAAGTATCAATTCCGTGTTTGGCCGGCTTGGCTATGGCTATACCGACAAATATTTTGTTGAATTTAATTTTAGATACGATGGTTCATCCAAATTTTCCAAAGAAAACCGGTGGGGCTTCTTTCCCTCTGTAGCAGCGGCATGGCGGCTTACCGAAGAAAACTTCCTAAATAATTTTAAGGATAATATCGGAGAAATAAAATTGAGAGCATCTTATGGCATCTTGGGCAATCAAAATGTAAATGCATATCAGTACCAGACTACTTTTAGCAATTATGCCAATGCGTATGCTTTTAATAACAATGTAGTGCCACGCTCCGGCTTTAATCTTGGCAATCCTGACTTAACCTGGGAAAAAGCAGCCACATTCAACATTGGTTTTGATGCTACATTCTTAAATAGAAAATTGGAATTTTCTGTTGATTATTTTAATAAAACTACCAGCGATATTTTGTATGCAAGAAAAGATGTACCTCAGCTATTTGGTGCAGGTTTTCCAGACTATAATGTTGCCAAAGTAAAGAACCGTGGGTGGGAAATGAAAGCTACTTACAATACAGGCGGCAGAGTATTTAAACATACTTTTTCTGTAAACCTTGCTGATAACTTAAATGAGCTGGTAGAACTTACTTCTGGTGCAAGTGAAGTTTCTGAAAGAAAAGAAGAGTTTGAATTACTACGTCGTGTAGGGCAGCCAATTACAGTTTATTATGGTTATAAAACAAATGGTTTTTATCAAACATTGGATGATGTAAACAAAGCACCAAAGTTTGCTAACAGTACAGTTACTGCAGGAGATTTAAAATTTGTAGATAAAAACGGCGATGGAGTGATTGATGATAAGGATAAATTTATATTGGGCAATCCTTTTCCCCGATACACTTTTGGCGCCACTTACAATGTAAGTTTCAAAGGTTTTGATGCAGGTTTCCTCATTCAGGGCGTTGGTAAAAGATCGGCCATGATACGTGGTGAACAGGTGGAACCATTTCACTTTGGCTATGGCGGCACCATGTACGAACACCAGACAGATTACTGGACAGC
>JAYWIB010000695.1:0-1842 GCA_043789265.1 Chitinophagaceae bacterium | reverse complement strand
TTCTTTCTTCCTGCCATAAGGCAGATGTAAATTCCGAAGCGTTTAACAATGATGATGACAACACTCCGGCAGTATTTGCACGGGGCAGGTGTGCCTCTTACGAAGTGCTGGATGCACAACTAAAATCCGATCCGCTGCTAAGGAGAAGGATGGATGACATTGAATTATTTACCCGCCAGTTTCAGCAAAAGCGTTATGCACAGCGGCTTTCCTTAGACACAATGATAGTACCTGTAGTGGTAAATGTACTCTACAGAACTGCTGCAGAAAATATTTCGCTTGCACAAATACAGTCGCAGATAGATGTGCTGAATGATGACTTTACCGGCACCAATACAGATGTAAATAAAATACCCACTTTATTTGGTAGCGTAAAAGCAGGCGATACCAAAATCCGTTTTGTGCTTGATCAGGTGATACGCAAAAGCACCAGCAAAACAAGCTGGTCTACCAATGATGCGATGAAGAAAAGCAACCGGGGCGGCATTAACCCCACCAGCCCCACCACCAAATTAAATTTGTGGTGCTGCACTATGGGCGGTAGTATATTGGGCTATGCACAATTTCCCGGTGGCAGTTCTTCTACCGATGGCGTGGTAATATTAAACAGGGCCTTTGGGAGCCGTACAAAATTCGCCGGCGGATATTACACCTCCACGTACGATTTAGGCAGAACAGCCACACATGAAGTAGGCCACTGGCTTAACCTCCGGCACATTTGGGGCGATTCCAATTGTGGCAACGACCTTGTAGATGACACACCTTTGCATACTGGCGCCAACTATGGTTGCCCTGCAGCCAATACACCCAGTTCCTGCTCAGGCACACCAGTAATGATGACGATGAACTATATGGATTACACCGATGACGCCTGTATGTATATGTTTACCACATTGCAAAAAACAAGGATGCAGGCTACTTATGCTGTGGGCGGGCCAAGAGCCAGCTTCAGGTAAAATAATAAGTTTATATTTTTAAAAAAGAGGCACTTGTTTAGCCTCTTTTTTTGTGGTATATACTTTCTTCAGTTGGTTCTGTATCAAGGTTTGTTTTTATTTCGGAGTCTAACATTTATTTCATTTTCTTAATTGCACTGTTTGCTAAAAGTGATTTCATTTGAGTGATTGCAATTTTATTCAGTTGCTGCAAACGTTCATTTTGCTGCAAACCTTGATAAATTAAAACAGCATTTATGCTTTCCATATTTGAAAGCACCACCAGTTATTCAATAGTTGCAGCATCACGAACGTTGCCTTGTATTTTTGGGTTGGCATCTCTCCATTGTTTGGCAGTCATACTGAACAAAGCCATGTTCAGCATGTCGGCTTCATCAGCATATACAAAATTTATTTTCTCTTTTGAAAGTGTTGCAGGTATTAAATTCGCCTTTATCGCATCGGTGTGTATGCCGTAATTTACTTTGGCTAAAGTGCGTTGCAAATTCCAGGTTAATTTTAATCTATCGCTTTCATCTTCTTTGAGGCGTTGAAATTCTTTGATGATGTACAATTTAAATTCAATGGAAATCCACGAAGCAAATTAAAAAGCTATATCCTTATGAGCAAAGGTTCCCCCATATCTGCCAGCCTTAGAAATAATCCCAATTGAATTAGTTTTCTCAATCCATTGTTTAGGATTTAGCGTAAAACTGTTTAAACCCGCCTGTTTTCTAAACACATCGAATTCGATGTGTTTAAAATCGGGGTTATACAATTGCTCCCAGAATCCAAGCAACTCAATGGTGTTTCTGTTCCTAATCCGATTTTGTATTATGGTTTCGGTTCTTTCTAAGTCCTTATACCTGGCTATGTCAGTCAGTGAAATATAATCAGTCTGGTCGTT
>JAYWIB010000694.1:0-6433 GCA_043789265.1 Chitinophagaceae bacterium | reverse complement strand
ATTATGAATGGTGCATTTGCTAATGTGCTGGCTTACAATATTCCGTTGTATAATTTAAAGGAAAAAACAATTGGCTATTGGGGAAACGATGCCGACTTTCATATTGACTTTACCACAAAAGATGATGTAGCTAATTTTACTGCAGCGGCTGCATCAGATGCTACTACACCAAAGATTTTACGGATTGCCAGTTTTCAAATAAGCCCCAATGAGTTGGTAAAAATGGCAACCGAAATGAAGAAAACAGAATTTAATTTAATCCCGATGGGTAGCCTTGAAGCACTGAATGCATACAATAAAAAAGAACGGGAAGCTAATCCGGCAGGAGAAAATGAATTGTATCCCAAATGGCAGGGCAGTCAGTATATGCATAGCATGTTTAGTGTACAAAACAAGCAACTCGATAACAATCGTTATCCTGATATTACATGGACAACTGCTCAGGAAGTGTTATCGCATAAATAAATAACAACTAAAAATGAAAATAATAATTACAGGTTCTTTAGGACATATAAGTAAACCACTTGCTGTTCAGTTGCTGAAAGAAGGCCATCAGGTAACGGTTATAAGCAGCAAACAAGATAAACAAAGCGTAATTGAAACCCTGGGAGCAACAGCAGCCATTGGGTCATTGGAAAATATTGAATTTTTGAATACTACTTTTACTGGTGCTGATTCAGTGTATTGCATGGTTCCTCCCAATTTTGCCGAGATTGACCAGGTAGCATACTATAGCAGAATTGGTAATGCTTATGCAAAAGCTTTATTTAAATCAGGTGTAAAGCGTGTGGTACATCTCAGCAGCTATGGTGCTCATTTACAGAAAGGCACAGGATTTATTTCTGGCTCTCACGAGGCAGAAGATATCTTGAATAAATTGCATCAAATTTCTATTACACATTTACGGCCTGGTTATTTTTACTATAATTTATTCTCTTTTGCAGGTATGATAAAGCAGGCAGGCTTTATGGCCGCTAACTATGGTGGAGATGATAAAATAGTAGTTGTTCATCCAGTAGATATTGCACTTGCCGCAGCAGAAGAATTGAAAGACAATTCTACTAAAAACAAAATAAGATATGTGGCAAGTGATGATCTTTCTGCAAATAAAATTGCAACTATTTTAGGAACTGCCATTGGTAAGCCTGATTTAAACTGGTTGACGGTTACCAATGCACAATTCCAAACCGAAATGGAAAAAAATGGGATACCACCCCATCTTGTTGCTAATTTTATTGAGATGGGTGAAGCTACGCATAGCGGTGCCTTGAGAGAAGATTATGACAACCACAAACCCGTATTTGGAAGAATGAAGCTTGAAGATTTTGCAAAAGAGTTTGCTGCTATATTTTTAAAAATTGAAACCTAACTCATATTTTCAATCACCATCGCACTTGCCCCGCCACCTCCATTACATATACCTGCAGCTCCGTAGCGTGCTTTGTTTTGCTTCAGCACATTTATTAGCGTAACAATAATACGGGCGCCGCTGCAGCCCAATGGATGGCCAATGGATACAGCACCACCATGTGCATTTACTTTAGCAGGATCCAGTTTCATGCGCCGGGTATTTTCTATACCTACTACAGCAAAGGCCTCATTTAGTTCCCAGTACTCAATGTCTTCCATAGCCAGCCCTGCTTTGGCTACAGCTTTTGGTACGGCTATGGCCGGCGTAGTGGTAAACCATTCGGGTGATTGCGCTGCATCGGCATAGCCAATAATTTTTGCAATGGGCTGCAGGCCTAGTTCAGTTGCTTTTTCTTTACTCATCAGCAGCAGTGCGGCAGCACCGTCATTCATGGTGCTGGCATTGGCAGCGGTTACCGTGCCGTCATTTACAAAAGCACCTTTCAGTTCAGGTATTTTATCAAATTTTACATTAAAAGGCTCTTCATCTTTTGCAAACAGCAGCGGCTCTCCCTTTTTTTGCGGAATGGCAACAGGCACTATTTCATTATCAAACTTACCACTGGTAACGGCCACCTGTGAACGCTTGTAACTTTCTATCGCAAAGGCATCCTGTTCTTCTCTTGATACGCCGCAGGTACTGGCACACATTTCTGCAGCATTGCCCATTGCTTTGCCATCGTATACATCAGTAAGGCCATCTTTGGCAAGGCCGTCAATAAAAGATGTGTTGCCATATTTGTTTCCCCAGCGCATGCTTTCTGCATAGTAAGGCACATTGCTCATACTTTCCATACCACCTGCCACCACTACATCTGCATCGCCCAGCAAAATACTTTGGGCTGCCTGTGCAATTGCTTTCATACCGCTGGCGCATACTTTATTTACTGTGGTGCAATTTACTTCATTGGGCAGCCCGGCAAATTTAGCAGCCTGCCGTGCAGGAGCCTGACCCAGGTTGGCCTGCAGCGCACAGCCCATCAATACATCAGTAACTTGATCGGGCCTGATGCCGCCTTTTTCAACAGCGCCTTTAATAGCAACAGCACCCAGTTGCGCAGCAGAAAAACTTTTTAAAGAACCACCGAAACTGCCAACAGGCGTACGTACGGCAGCAATAATATACACTTCTTTCATATAGAAAATCGTTTAGCCCGCAAAGGTAGCAATTGGTTTAGAGGAAGAAAAATTGTTTGAAAAGAGAGGAAAGCAGTATGCTAAAAATGAAAAAAGTCATCTGTATCCATCTTGTTCATTAGTGTGAATTAATAAAATTCATGTTCAGCTTATTTTAAAAATATCCCCAAAACTAATCTGTGAAAATCCATTAATCTGTGGCTATTCTTTTCCTCATTAGTGTGAATTAGTAAAATTCGATACCAGCTTTCTTTTAAATATCTCCAAAAATAATCTGTGAAAATTCGTTAATCCGTAGCCAATGTTTTTCCGCATTAGTGCGAATTAGTAAAATTCATGTTCAGCTTATTTTAAAAAATATCTCCAAAACTAATCTGTGAAAATCCGTTAATCTGTAGCCAATCTTTTCCTCACTAATCCCAATGCTATTCTTCATGCGGTGGCACACCCGGTGGTGGTTTAGGTCCACTCATGCGGCGAAATACTTCCTTTATAATAGTATCAAATTTTTTCTGCTGTCCTTCACTGCACAAGGCACGCACTTCCTGAAAGTGTTTAAAATTTACTATCTCCATTTGCTGCTGCAGCAGCATTGCCCTGCGGCTATATACATTAATGAGCGAATCACTTACTCCCGGCACATTCAGCAAATCAAAAAATTCATCTTTGGCCCTTCGGATAGAATCCATCAGCGGACGCTGCATTGCCTGATGCTGCTGCCGTAGCTGGCGGTAAGCATCCTGCTGCGCTTTATTTAAGTCAAGCTCAGCGGTTACAAATTCAAATAAGGGCGCAGGTCTGTCAGGAGCATGCGCATTTTTACCATTCGTCCACAGCAGCGCCAGCATAAGTACATTAGCAGCAAGCAGCACCAATGTTACAAAAAAAAGCCAGCGGTTGTTATTAAAATTCATCATGTTGATTCGTTTTATTCATACACTGTTTCGGTATTGAGATTGTATGCGGCAGCAAAAGTTTCAATAGTTGCTTTCCGGTTTTTTTCCGGCTGCATATGTGTAAGCTGCCGCAGGGTGCTAATATTAATTATTAAAAATGCTATAAGCGATGCTGCTGCCAGCACAGGCCGCAGTTTAATAAATGCAGAGGGCTGCCCCAGCAGTTCGTTTTGCATACGTGCCTTTAGCCGGGTATAAAAAAAATCCGGAGCAGCAGCGCCTTGTATACCATCCAGTGAATCCAGTATTTTTTTAATGCGGTTGTTATCTTCTTTATGCATGTTGCGTAATTAAAAAGTTAGACGGTTATTTTTTACAAAACCTTTGCTAAGGCGGATTATTATTCCCTAAAGCTGCTGCCACCTTTTTTAAATTTTGTTTCGCCCGCTGCAGTAGCGAGTCTACAGCCGCAGGGCTGGTATTAAGCACAGCAGCTATTTCCTGGTAACTTAAATTTTCGAGCTTATTCAAAATAAAAGCAGCCTGCTGTGCAAGAGGCAGCTTTTTTATCAGCCCGAACAGCAATGCTGCATCCTCTTTTTTATCCAGCGCCACACCGGGGTGGTCAAAGTTGGGCGGATCGTATACCGGCGTATTGTCATTACCAAAAACTGCGGTGATAAAACCAAAACGTGTTTTAGTTTTTTTACTGCGTAAAAAATCGAGTGCTTTCGTTACGGCTATCCTGTATATCCAGGTAGATAAAGACGCATCACGCCTGAATTGCCCAACCCATTTATATACCTGTATAAAAACTTCCTGCGCTGTATCTTCTGCATCGGCAGCATTTTGCAGCAGGCCCAGCACAGTATGATATACCCTGTGCTGGTAAAGCATCACCAGCTCTTTAAAAGCCGCTTCGTCTTTTTGCTGCAGCAGCAATATCATTTCCTGTTCCGTCAAAATACTATGCCGGTTGATAAATTTAAATACCGGAATTATACGTTGAATGACCGGATAAAATTTTCCACTTCCTCATTAAATTTTTCGGCTTCGCCAAATAAAAAACTATGCTGTATAGGCAGCACATACACAGGAAAGCCTGCAAGTTCACTTTCAAATTTCTGCAGCCGCACGCCATCTTTTTCGGTAGTCACCATAATTTTATCAGATGATTTTATCCGGGCAAAATGTTTTTTTATTTCTTTTAAATCATCACTGTCAAATATATGATGATCGGCATAGCGGAGCATATCATAACTATGCAGTTGTGCAGTCAGGTAATCTTTTAATGGCTTTGGATTAGCGATGCCGGTAATGAGCAGTGCATCTGTATGGCTGCTGATATGTAGCGGCTGCTTGCTGAATAAATGGTATGGCCTTGCATACAATATTTCAGTAAAATAAATAGACTGATGCGCCAGCAGATTTAATTCATCTGTAACCCGTTGTTTCTTTTCGGCAGACATATCATGCCTGCATTTGGTAACCACTACCATGCCGGCACGCCTGGCACTTGCACGTACATCCCTCAGGTCGCCAGCAGGCAGCATAAAATCACGGGTGTATAAATTTTTATATTCCGTAAGTAAAATATTCAGCCCCGCCTGCACACTGCGGTGCTGAAAAGCATCGTCCAGTATAATTACCTCGGTACCCGGCCTGTCCTGCAGCAATTGCGGTATGGCTTCCATCCGCTCTTCACCCACTGCCACCGCCACCTCCGGAAATTTTTTATGAAACTGCATCGGCTCATCACCAATTTCCAACGCAGTGGTATTTTCATTGGCCAGTCCATAGCCTTTTGTTTTTCTTTTGTATCCACGGCTGATGGTGGCAAGGGCATGTTTATCTTTCAGCATCCTTATCAGGTATTCTGTCATGGGCGTTTTGCCCGTACCACCCACAGCAAGATTGCCTACACATATAATCGGAAAATTAAAGCAGGCTGATTTTAAAATTTTTGTATCAAACAACCAGTTGCGCAACCACACAATGCCACCATAGATAAATGAAAACGGAAACAATAAATATCTAAAACTCTTTAACAAGGTTCTTTGTTTTTTTTCCACCCAATCCTTCTTTAAAAAACAATTCGGCAGAAGTTGATGTATAGATACTGATTCAGCAAAACTTCCACAGCATTAATATCAGCGAAGGTATTCATTGAAATTAAAATAAACCTGCCGGCTTTTAGTATGCCTCCGGCTAAAGTAATAACAACATCCTTTTAAAGTATTTTTTTGTAAAGTTTACAACAGGTAATTCCATTTAAATCTGAAATGGTCTCAACTTAAATAGCCATAAAATTTTTACCGAAAACATAGCGTTCAATAGCATTTTAAAAGGAATAAATGGTATCATGCGTAATGCAGTAATCGAGCGGTATATCATTTTCGCTGATATCTTCAATACTATCTATGGCATCAAAATAACTGAAGCCAATTTTAATGCAGTCCGGGCGGCAGCGGGGCAAAAAGCGATCGTAGTATCCTTTACCATAGCCAACCCTGTAGCCACGTTTATCAAAAGCAAGCAATGGCGCTATCACCATATCAATTTCAGAAGGATATACATCCACGCTATCCACGGGCTCTGCAATGCCGGATGAATTTATTTCAAAAAGAGTATCATCGCTGGTTAATACCGAGAGTATTTCATTGCTGCCATCCAGCTCTACCATTACGGGGTAAAGCAGGTGCACGGCAGGGTTTTTAAAAAAGCAGTAATCCGTAATCAATGTAGGATCGAACTCTTTTGTTCTTGACATCGCCGCATAGGTCATAATCAGGGAAGGTATTTCTATCGCCAGTTTCTGAAACTGTATCAGCATCAGATCATCCATCTTTTCCACCTGCTGAAATGAGAGCTGCTTGCGCTTCTCCATGTATATATTGCGTATAATTTTCTTCTTCATATCTGCCGCCAATATTTGCGGCCTCAATTTAATAAATGCAGTAATAATTATTGAGTTTAATATTGAACATTGC
>JAYWIB010000693.1:0-6434 GCA_043789265.1 Chitinophagaceae bacterium | reverse complement strand
CCCAGCGGCGCAATCCAGTTGGTATCAAAAGCTTCCTGCACATATTCCTTTTCCCTTTGGCCCATATGCGGAGCGCTTAGCCATATTTTTTCATTCATAGTTGCTTATTGTATTATTTTAAATAGTGGAATAATGCAGGCTGCAAAAATTTACAATACCTTTTTTAACGACCCGAGGTATTCGTGCATTACCCTGTCGAACAAATCTAAATTACCTGCAGCAGGCCACCACCTTAAGTTATCCTGTGTTTTATCTTTTGCTTTAAAATTTGTGGGCGCTGCTTCCAGATTAGTAAATCCTGCCTTATTAAATATGTTTACAGCCCTTGGCATATGTACCGCATCTGTTACTAGCAGCACGTGTGCATTTTTTTGGATGATAAGGGCCAGCGCTTCTGCTTCTTCTATAGTAGTGGAAGGCGTGTTCAGCGTAATAATATCCTTGGCAGACATACCCAATGAAATGGCAGCTCTTTTTGTAACGCTTGCCTGGGTTTCAATACCAGGCCGCATTGAATGGCCGGAGCAAATAATAGCAGCACTATCAGCAAGCCTGTATAATCTGATGCCTTCGGCCAGCCTTCCCAATGCAATAAGGCCTAACTGTGCAGTTGCCGGCAAATCTTTGTCATCGGAACAACCACTTCCTAATACGAGAATATATAGTTTGCCTTTACTATCAGTAACAGCAACATCTTTTAAAGGTGAATACTTTTTTTCTAACCGGGCAGCAAGATAGTGGGGAAGATAATTGGTGGAAACAGCCAGGAAAAGCACAAGGGCGGTTATCAGCAGCGTTCGGGCAAAGAAACGTTTGTGCAGGCGGTAAAAAATGCAGGAGGCTATTAATAAAAAAAGGAGTACGTTTAAAATATTGATCAGCCCTTTTAACTGAAGCAGCAAAGAAGTCATCAGCAGCAGCATTTATGGTGTTTTTTTTCATGAAGGTAAAAAAGCAAAAAAATTATCCCCGCAGCAATTCATTTTCCTTCATTACCACGGGATACCCATCTACGTCACGTAAAAAAATCATTCCTTCGTTGAAATGATAATGGGTGGTATTGATCTGTTCAGGATTCTGCAGGAACATAGCTTTTAGTGTATCCATTGGTAAATTAGCGCCAGCCGCCGCAAGTGAAGAAGTAAAGGCCACATGCCTGATATTTATCTCAGTTATTTTGGGCACACCTTCCTTATCCTCTTTATAATCTATAGTAAAAATTCCGTTCAGGGATGTACCGAGTGCAGCAGCAACAGATGCTGTTGCCTGTACAGATATATCCACCAGGCCGGGTTCGTTCAGCAATCTTCCAAATGATGTATTGCCTGTAATGCCCGAGGGTGCCACTTTTGCCATTATATAATTAACCCGTTCGGCGCAGGCAGTGCTTATCAGTTTCCCATTAAAGTATAAAAGTTTACAAGCCATATTGCGCCCCGGCAAAAATTCTGATGCAATAAATTCACTAACGCCGGGATTGATGTCAATCCATTGTGCCAGTGCTTTTTCATGAGTAATTTTTAAAGACCCCAGACCGCTTGATCCTTCAGTGCTTCTCACCCAATAAACATTGCCCAGTTTTTTTTCTATTTCTTTGTATGAATAGCTGGCAGGATTGATAAGGCAATAAGCAGGTATACATGAGGAATTTTTAAGCAACTGATGCAGTGTGTATTTATTTACAATTGACGCAGCCAGGGTAGGGTCGGGCAGGTGTAATTTAATTTTTTTATCAAGTTTACCAGCAGCATTTTTCGCCCATTCAATTACTTCCACTTCGGGTAAAATTACGGCACCGTCAATATCATTTTTCTGTACAATGCTGTTGATGGCAGCCCAATAGTTCCCACTGTCTGCCCGTGGCACCACAAAAGATTTACTGAAAAGTTCTTGCTCATATAATCCATATGCCAATGGATTGCAGTCCACGCCAATAAATTCAAACTTATCGGCCATCGCACCGCCAAACCATTTGATTGCCCTTACAAAAGAACGGGGCGTAGGCCCGCCAACACCAGTTACCAGCACTTTAATCATCCTGCTTATTTATTATATTTTTCCAAATCAGCTTTCAATCCTTTGTGTACCGGCAGTTGCCACAACAGCTTGCACCAGTCATGATTGCCTTCAATTAATTCAGGGCCATTTTCGGTAATGGCAATATCCCATCCTACAGATCTGTTGTGTTTATTTATACTGGCTGCCTCTTTTATCATTGCAATTGTTTCTTTCCAAAACGGCACCTGAAAACCGGTAACAGATACTTTGGTAACAGGATGAATGGGTTCATCATTTTTGGTAATGTCGCTATACACACCCGGCCCCTGTGCTATACCTGTATCAATATCCAGCGGAGCCGCAATATTACCTGCAGCCAAATTATCTACCTCAGCGTTAATAGTTATTCTTAACCGGGCTGCAATGATATCCACCTGCCCTGCCTCATTTATTTGCGTAACAATGCGGATGGTATTAAGGCCGGCAGGCGACAATTTCATCAATGCAGGATGCTGCACAACAAATTCTTCCGCAAAATCATTTCCGTTTTTTTTTAACTGCGTAATGATGGTTGCAGGATTCAGTAAGGCAGAAGGAATCACTTCAATGCCCTGGCCACATTGTCCCAAAGAATTTTTCAATACTACTTTGCCCGACTTGTTGTTCAGTAGTTTTTCAGCCGCAGCAATATCTGTTTGCATATTGCTTAGTGAAATATATTCATGATGAACAAAATCTTTGTATTGCTGCAAAAACTCCAGCTTGTTTTCTAAAACTGACCTGCCCTGCCGCGGATTCATCTTTAACTGGTACTCATACATATAACCGGTACCGGCATAAGTTCTTCTTTCTGCATCCGTTAATTTATAAAAATGAAACTGAAAATATTCAAGCAAAGAAATATTATATTTTACACTGCATGTGACGCATTCAGCCAATATAGAAAAAGCAGACCTTCCTGTTTCTATTTTTACTTTCTTTAAAAAAGTCCGGAAACTTTTCCAGTTCATTTCTTTTATATAGTAGCCTGTATATAAAATGTTTTTAAGCATAATCAGTATTTCCTTTAAATGGCAGCATTGGTCTTTCCGCACTTTGGCTTATGTTCTCTTTTTTTATTACTTTTTTTATGGTAAGCAATATAATTTTTATATCCAAAGCGAACCTTACATTTTCTACGTAATACACATCCAGTTTAAATTTTTCCTGCCAGCTAATGCTGTTTCGTCCGTTAACCTGTGCCCAGCCTGTAATACCCGGGCGAACATTATGGCGCTTTCGTTGATACTTACTATACAAAGGCAAATATTTTATTAACAGCGGACGTGGCCCCACAATACTCATGTCGCCTTTCAGCACATTTAATAACTGAGGAAGTTCATCCAGCGAATTCTTTCGGATAAAACGGCCTGCAGCAGTTATCCTTTCATTATCCGGAAGCAGATTTCCACCTGCATCCGTTGCGCCGGTCATAGATTTGAATTTTACCAGCCAAAATATTTTTTCATCCCTGCCCGGTCTTTGCTGAAAAAAAAATGGACTGGATTTGTTTGCAATAAGCAGGACAAAAAGTAAAATTACTAACAAGGGCAATAAAATAATTATCGCCAGCAATGAAAATAAAAAATCGAATACTCTCTTAAAAAATTTTGCGTACAAGCCCATCACTTACATTAAGGTTTATTCAATTTATAACCGATACACTTATGAGTTCACCCAGTTCGTTGGCAGACATAAATTCTACATCTGGCCATTGCCGGGTTATTTTGCCAAGCAATTCTTTTAAACTGCTTATGCCCTGTTGCCTGTTTGAAGGCTCTATTGCACCGCAAAAATTTACCCGGTGAGAACTGATAACTGCAGGCTGGTTCCACCGGAAGGCTGCGTCAATCTGCTTCATACAAAATGATACCCAGTCAATGCCCCTGTCTTCGGTAGGTTCAAACACACAATTCCGCACGAGTAAAGTTTGTCCGCATTCATTTTTTTTGCCCGTATAATTAAATACCCGTGGCCCATAAGCATCTCCACCTAAATGTTCTTTTTTAAAACGGGCAGTATCAATAAATTTTATGCCGCCGTTTTTTAATACCGGCTCCAGCACATGGCTGTAGCCAAAACTGCCACATGGATTAAAATGGGTGGCTGTATAACCAAACAATTTTTTAAAAATATCAAGCCCTTCGGCAGCCACTGTTTTCAGGTTACTGTTTTCTGCGGCATCCTGAAAATCGAAGGCTGCTGTATAATCCATCTCTGCAGGCAGCAGGTTTCCAATAGCAGCGTAAGATCGGTTGCTGAGGCTGATAAAAAAATCATTATTTTTTTTATGCAGGTTATCCATCAGAATTTTTATATTCAAATGTTCCCTGCCATGAAACTGCGGCAGCAGCAGGCGCTTTTGTATTCCTTCTTTCCAAAGCGGCCATACATTGCCATATCCCTGCAGCTTGCTGAATGTTACCGGCAGCTCTTCATAATAATAATTTGAATAACCGGTATCCATCATTTTTTCAAAATCAATATTGGCACATATTGTAAAAGCGGTAAATACAGCATGCTGGCCATTTTTATCTTTTACAGCACTTAAGGTATCATACAAAGCCGTTAAGTCATCTGCTGTTTCCAGTGCATCATATACATCATACCTTACGATGGGTTTTAATCCGGCAGCGAACATTTTATCTCTTGCGGCTTTGGAATGCAGTCTTACATTTCCATAATCATCTACAGAAAACACAACAATCTTCCGCCGGGTTTTCCAGCCTATTACATTCTTTATGTTTAATGAAACAGTTGTTTTTATGTTTTCTGTAATACTCATTGTAATCTGTTTGCTGCTGCCGCTTCAATAAAATCAACCGCCTCATTGTATACTATTTTCGCATCACCCAGTTTTGCTGTAAGTGCTGTTGCCCTGCTCTTCATGGCATTGTATTCATCCGGGTTATTGTAACAAAATTCAATATTCCCCGCAAGCATTACCGCATCGCCGGGTTCATTAAAAAGTCCCACCTTATTTTCGAGGATGATATGTTTCATTTCACTATCCAGCGAATTCATGATGGGCAAACCGCAGGCCAGCAGATCAAAGAGTTTATAGGTTACTGATTGCGAAGCGCCTTTTACATGCTGCGTTAAGCCAATGTCTGAAAGAAAATATTCTCTCATCAATGCTGCCTTGCCGAGCCTGCCCACATAGCGGAGATTTGTATGCTGACGGATATATTTTTCTACAAGCGATTGCTGCGGCCCTGCACCGGCTATTACAAATTCAATTTTGCCGGGATATTTTTTTTCTAATATCGCTGCCGCTTCCAGTATACCCGGCACGTCGTATGAACTGGCGAGACTGCCTGCATAAATTATCTGGAAAACATTTTCCCTCTTTTTTTCAAATTTAGCTGCTTCCTGTAACTGAGCCTGCATCTCATGCAGATCTGCAGCGGGATAAAAACATTTTGTGAACGCAATATTGCTATGGTATGTTTTGGCCCAATCAATGTATTCATTAGAAATAGCGCTGACGGCAGCAGCTCTTGTAAAAATTTTTTTTACCTGCTGCCGCATGCTGTATAAAAATGTATCCTGAATTTTTTTGGGAAAACGCCGCAGGGCTTTTCTAAATATATCCGGCCAAGGATCAATGATATCAATGATAACAGGTATCCCTCTTACCTGAGCCCATTTAGTAACTGCATATGCCACAGAAACTGCAGGTAAAGCAATAAAAATTACATCAGGTCTTGGGGCGGCATTTAAATGCACCGGCAACTTTTTAGAAAATTGGTAGTGGGCATACAGCCGCCTTAACGATACATTCTTTTTATATGGCAGCGATTTTACAAACAGCATTTTGTATTTATCATTCAACACAACTTCCGTGGTAGTATCAAAGCGCTGATTTTTTGTATTGTGTTTAAATGTGCTGGCAAAAAAACTAACCTGGTGACCACGCTTTTGTGCAATGTCAGCAATGCTTATAAAACGTGTGGAAAAAACATTGTCAACAGGTGTTTGTTCAAAAAGAGAAATAAGCCAAATGTGCATACAAAAAATAACAGGTACTGATTTTAAAAAAATTGCGGATTAATTCTTACTACGATTGAGGGGCAAAAATTTTAAGGAAAGCTTTGCCATACCTGTTTATCCTGTCTTCATACTGTTCGTAAATATTGCTGCCATTGTGCGAAGGAAATGCAGCCAAAATATCTGCCAGTTCCTGTTCGCTGTGCCGTTTAAAAAAAGTTCCTTTGTCTCCCAGGTGCTCAATGTTTACCGGCAGATCGGATGCAATTACCGGCACCTGCAATGAGATGGCATCTTCTATTACTGTACTCCATCCTTCAAACAGGCTGGGCTGCACAATGGCCCGGGCATGCTTCATCAGGCAAAGCTGATCCTGCCGGGGTATTACTCCTAAAAAACTTGTACAG
>JAYWIB010000692.1:0-6441 GCA_043789265.1 Chitinophagaceae bacterium | reverse complement strand
AGCTTATCATTTGCAGGTAGCCGCACCCGGTATGGAAAAAACAGATTTCAGCATTAAGCTGGAGAATAATTTACTGACCATCAGCGCAGAAAAAAAAGAAGAAACAAAAGATGAAAATGCGAAAACACTTCGTAAAGAATTCAGCTACAAAGGATTTAAACGCAGCTTTACACTGGATGAAAAAATTGACAGTGAAAACATCAGCGCTAAATATGAAAACGGCATTTTAATGGTAGAGCTTCCTCGTAAAGAAACCGTAAAGCAAGGCGCTACTCAAATTAACATTCAGTAATTTTTAATTGTATACAGTTGGTTTTTGGTTTATAAAAATAGCCTCTCCGTTTCCGGGGAGGCTTTCTTTTTATTGAAAATATCAATACCCTAAAATCTTAAGCATGCTTTGAGCTGTTTGTTCTTTTGACTGTACCCAGTCTACCAGTTTGCCATTTTTATCATGCCCTATAATGATGTGTTTGGGCGAGGGTATCATGCAATGTTTGATGCCGCCATACCCACTTATCTGATCCTGGTAAGCACCTGTATGAAAAAAGCCTACATAAAGCGGCTCTTCTTTTTCCTTATTTACTTTTGGTAAAAACACTTCATTGATATGCTCTTCGGAATCGTAGTAATCGTGGCTGTCGCAGGTAATGCCGCCAAGTGTTACCCGCTGGTATTCTTCATCCCATTTATTGATAGGCAGCAGCAAAAATTTTTCGCCGATGCCCCAGGTATCCGGCAGTGTAGTTATAAAAGAAGAATCAATCATGTACCATATTTCCCGATCGTTCTGCATCTTTTCGGCCACCACGCTGTATATATGCGCCATGCTCTCCCCTACTGTATAGCTGCCAAATTCTGTAAATATATTTGGCATCGGTACTTTATTTCTCTTACACGCTGCCTTTATATTTCTTACTATTTCATTTATCATAAACTGGTAGTCGTAAGTAAAACCCAGCGAATGCTTTACCGGAAAACCACCGCCAATATTTATGGAATCAAGTTCGGGACAAATCTTTTTTAACTGGCAATACAGGTTGATGACTTTATTCAATTCGCTCCAGTAATAAATATCATCTTTAATACCCTTGTTCAAAAAAATGTGCAGCATCTTTAGCTGAAACTTATGTTCAAATCCTTCAATCTCATCTACATAAAATTCCAGAATATCTTTTGCACGCATGCCCAGCCTGGATGTATAAAAAGGAAAAGTAGGTTCTTCCTCTGCGGCCACACGTATGCCCAGCTTAAACGGCACCTTTACAGATTTATAAGCTTTCAATTCTTCTTTATTATCCAGTACAGGAATTACATTTTTAAAACCATTGTTAAGCAGCCTGGATATGCGGCTGGTATAAGGCTTTTGCTTAAAGCCATTGCAGATAATAAATGTTTCTTTATTGACTTTCCGGCGGGAGTATAATTTGTTGATGATGTCAATATCGTAGGCATAAGAAGTTTCCAGGTGAATGTTGTGCTTGAGTGCTTCTTCTACAATAAATGAAAAATGAGAACTTTTGGTGCAGTAGCAGTAATGATATTTGCCCTCATACTTATGCTTTTTAAAAGCTATGTCAAACATCTTTTTTGCTTTTGTTATCTGCATCCCTATTTTGGGCAGGTACGATAGTTTTAAGGGTGTGCCGTATTTGTCAATCAGCGCTTTTAAATTCTGGTTATTGTATTGCAAATAACCATCTTGCACTTTAAAATCTTCCTGCGGAAAATTAAAAGTCTGATCCACCAAATCAGCATAGGTGTTGTTCATTTTATTCATTTACTCCAATGGGTTTTTTTATGTGCAAATGTAACAGAATGATGAATTCGTATTTATTATTTTTTTTAACCATAATAATCCAACGCCTCAGATGAAATTTCAGATTAGATGTATGGCTGATTCACACACAGAAAATTTGCGCTGTGGTGAGGTGGTGGCATAAAAAAACCGGGCAAGAAAAATCATGCCCGGCAAATAGTTGTATCAGCTAATTTTATTTAACCTGTGCTATCAGTATTTTAAAACTTTCTGGTTCATTCATCGCTAAATCAGCAAGCACCTTACGGTTGATGTCAATATTTTTTTCTGCAAGTTTGTGAATGAATTCACTGTAAGTAATTCCTTCAGCCCTTACTGCTGCATTGATACGTGCAATCCACAAACTGCGGTACTCACGCTTTTTTAATTTACGGCCAACATAGCTGTATGTCAGGCCTTTTTCCATTACATTTTTGGCAACGGTATATACATTTTTACGTTTACCGTAATATCCTTTTGCTGCTTTAAGCACCCTTTTTCTCCGTGCTCTTGATGCAACTGCATTTTTTGAACGTGGCATATCTTAATTTTTTTGAAATGTTAGTATTAAATTTTTGATGAGGTTAAAATAGAATTAACCCCTCAGGCGCAACAGGCGCAATACAAAACGGTGATTGGTAGGATGAACCACACCATCTGCCCTTAGATTGCGTTTGCGTTTTTTTGATTTCTTGGTTAAGATGTGCCTTTTAAATGGCTTTTGGAAAGTGATGAGGCCGGTACCAGTTACTTTAAAGCGCTTTTTTGCACTTGAGTTTGTTTTAACTTTTGGCATTGTATAACTTGTTATAGTTACTCCCTGCTGGCGGGTTTCACAGGAAACCGCTTTTTGAGCCGTGTGGGAAATGTAGAAAAAGAATTTTCTTTTTCGGGCGGTGAAGGTAGGGCAAAAAATTAAAAATTCCAGTGTTTAAAAAGATTATTTGAGTAGGGCGGTTAAAGCGTTACTATATTCATATTGCCTGATGATTAAACGGCTGCAGCACCATTTCGCTTACCACCGCACTGGCCGGCTGCTGGCACAGAAACCAGATGGCACGGGCAGCTTCTTCAGTTTGTATCATTTTTTCACGCTGCACTTTCAAATCTATATTGTTCCAGAAGTCCGAATCAGTACCGCCTAAAAACAAGTTGGTAATGCGTACATCCGTCCGCTTTAGCTCTTCCCGTACACTTTGCATCATCCCTACCAAACCATATTTACTGGCGCTGTAAGCTGCTGCGCCTGCCATGGGTACTTTGCCCAGTACGCCGGGTATATTTATTATCAGTCCTTTTTTTGCTTCTTTCATAAATGGTAAAAAAGCTTTCAGCAAAAGAAAGGGTGCATATAAATTATTATTGAGAGACCGGAGAAAATCAGTTTCACTTAAAGTATCCATTGGTTTTATAATGCCCGTACCTGCGGCATTTATAAGGATGTCAATGCTGCTGAACAGCTCAAAATATTTTTCTTTTAATACCTGTACTGCGGCGGGCTGAGTAAGATCCAATGCAAAATAATTTTCAGCAGGCAGGTGGCAGTCAGCAACCACTGCCTGCAGTTTTTCTCCATCTCTCCCCGCCAAAAAAATATTTGCACCACTGGCTGAAAGCAATTTAGCGGCGGCACTGCCAATGCTGCCTGCTGCGCCAGCTATTAAAATGTTTTTGTTTTTTAAAGTCTCCATCACGAATATTTCTTTATCAAACAAGGTGACTCTCATTTTGTTTTAAACACCAGATGGAATCTAATAAAATAAGATATACAATTTTTTAACTAACGGATAAATACCAGTGCATTTATCTTTGCAAAAAAATTAAATGGATAAAAAAGCAAGTGAATCACTGGTGGTAATGACGGAACTGGTATTGCCCAATGACACCAATAATTTTGGAAACCTGATGGGTGGCCGCCTGATGTACTGGATGGATATTGCTGCGGCACTTGCAGCCATGAAGCACTGCGGTGCACCGGTGGTAACTGCTTCTGTAGACAATATTTCTTTTGAAAGTCCTATAAAAATTGGCAATGTAGTGCATATAGAAGCAAAAGTGACCCGGGCTTTTAACAGCAGTATGGAAGTGCATATGAAAGTGTGGGGCGAAGACGTGCTGCACCAGTATAAATATAAAAGCAATGAAGCATATTATACTTTTGTGGCACTGGACCCCAATAGCAAACCACGGGCTGTAAATATGTTAATACCTGAAACGGAAGACGAACACAAATTATTTGAAGGCGCTTTAAGAAGGCGGCAACTGAGGTTGATACTGGGTGGTAAAATGAAAGCCGCAGATGCAGGTGAACTGAAAGCGCTGTTTGTATAAAATTATTTATCCAGCGTGCTCATTAAATGATGCTTGCCCTTAAGCATAAACTTTTTACTTTGCTCTATGGCATCCATCACTTTTTCTAAAATGTTTTCTGTGGTATCTGTATAATCTATTTCCATAGGCTCTTTAAATGTTACTGATAACAGGGAACCCTTCTTTTTAAATTTCAGTCCTTTTTTATTAAATGCACGCCAGTAGCCATTGATTACCACAGGCACTACAATGGGGCGGTGTTGCTTTATGATAAAGGCCGTGCCTTTGCGGCCAGGAGCAAAAGGCTTGGTGGTGCCTTGCGGAAATGTAATGACCCAGTTATTTTTTAACGCTTTTTCAATTTTACGGGTATCGCTGGGATCCAGGCTGCGCCTTACTTCTGTACCTTCTGCACGCCAGGTGCGCTTTACGGTGATGGCGCCTGCCAGCGAAAACAATTTACTGATAAAATTTTTTTTCATTGTTTCCTCCGCAGCCACATATTTAACCCTGGTAAATGGCCATAATAAATAATAAGGGATGCCGAGGCCATTTTTTTTTCGCCAGCTAACGGCACAAAAAATATGAAGGAAAGTAATTACATCAGCAAAATAGGTCTGGTGATTGCTTACAAACAATACGTTTTGCTTGGGCAGTTTGTGCAGATTTTCCATGCCACTTACCTGCAGTTTGTTAAACCAGTTAAGTCCGGGATAAGTAACCGTACCAACTACTGCATACACTACAGCCTTTACTAACCTGGTATCTTTGAGCCGTTCAAAAATTGTTGACATGTAAAAAATCTTTAGCAGCTATCGCCCTTGCAATATACAAAATTATAAAAGCCTGACATTTTTATAATACAGAATGTTTGCTGGTGCCGAATGTAAAAAACGAAACCAATATATTTGCAGCCATGCAACTGAATACTGTAATTTTTGATATGGATGGATTGCTGATTGATTCAGAACCATTGTGGAACGAAGCGGCAGATGAAGTATTTAAACAGTATGGCATACAGCTAACAAAAGAGCAGCATGTATCCACTACCGGTATGCGTACTAAAGAATTTACAGAATGGTGGTTTACTAAATACAATGTGCCTCTTGATTATTGCTCCCCAGCAGAAGATGCCATTTTACAATCAGTAATAAAAAAAGTAACCGCCAAAGCGAGGCCGATGCCGGGCATTGGGCATATTCTTAATTTTTTTATTGAAAAAAAATTTAAGATTGGTCTTGCTTCTTCATCCGCCATGCCGCTAATAAATGTGGTGGTGGATAAGCTGGGCATACGCAACCACCTGCAGGCAATGTGCTCTGCTGCCAAACTTCCTTATGGCAAGCCGCATCCGCAGGTATATTTAAATTGCGCAGAGATGCTGAACTCAAGTCCGCTGGAATGCATTTGTTTTGAAGACTCTTTTAATGGATTGATAGCTGCTAAAGCAGCGAGGATGAAATGCGTGGTGGTACCGGCAGCCCACGACAGTAAGCTGCCAAAATTTAATGCAGCTGATTTAAAAATTTCTTCTCTCCAAAACTTTAATGAACTGCTGCTGCATACCCTTTGATGGCGATACGTTTGCTCCCAATAAAGATTAATTCATTTAAAAAATAAAACCCTACATTTGCCCCCTAATTAATTTACAATACAAATTACAATGAACAAAACACTAGGCACCGTAAAGTTTTTCAACACTGAAAAAGGATTCGGTTTTATCAAGCATGACGATTCAAACAAAGAAACCTTTGTACACGTAAGTGGTTTAGTAAACCAGGTAAAAGAAGGCGACAAAGTTGAATTTGATCTGCAGGAAGGTAAAAAAGGTATGAATGCCGTTAATGTTAAACTGATCTGACTTAATTGATCTTTCTTAATAAAGGTATTGGCCGCTGTTTTCAGCGGCCTTTTTTTATACAGTTTAGTTAAATGTTGTTATAAACACAATGCATTGCCTGTTTGAATTTACATTTGCTCCTCAATAAATAAAACATGATACACACAAAAAAAATAATGCTGACTGCTGCATCTGCAGCGTGCTTTTTTTTAACTATGCATGCTCAGCAGCCTGCTGGCAAACTGATATTAGCCAAAGGGCAAAAAATGCAACTGGACAATAGTGTAAAAACAATTTTGAAACTGGAGATGATGGGCGAGCAAATGGAAATGACTGCGGATATGGCTATGCAGCATCACATTGAAGTAAAAGATAAAACAGACAGCTCTTATTTTATAAACAGCACACTTACCAAATTAAAAAGCAGTGCCAATGCAATGGGTCAGATAAAAAGTTTTGATTCAGAAAAAAAAGAAGATGTGGAAGGTGATGG
>JAYWIB010000691.1:0-1848 GCA_043789265.1 Chitinophagaceae bacterium | reverse complement strand
GAAAGTTCGGTGGTAGTTAAATTGGGTACGATAGAATCGCCGTTTATAAAATCCTGCTTTTTGTAAATAATGGCGCCAGCGGGGGTTTGCCTGACATTCTTAAATCCAAAAGTGTATGAAACATTTTTTCCAAACTCCCTTACATACTCCATCTTAAAAATATTGTTGTACAGCCACTTGTCGTTTTTGCCTCTTTTAAATGAAAGAAAAAAATTGTCCTCCTGTACAAACTGAAGTTCCTGTCCCGGAATTTTGATATCCTTCTGGTAACTTACCCTCAGGTAGTTAAGCGGAAAAGCATAAATGGTTTTACCATTAAACGAATAGGTAACTCCGGATAAATATTTAAAGCGTTCATCTTTAAACCCATAAGCCACATAGTTTTCAAGAAATATTCTATTACTGAATTTAGGAGTGGTTCTTCCGCCCACACGCAGCCTGAAACCCTCCACCGGATTGAAACTGTAAAAGGTATTGGTATTACCAATTTCATAAGTATTCAATACAATGTATCCTGTAAACAATGCAGTAAACACCGCAGCAAAAGTTTTAAATGATTTAAGATTCCGCAGGCTGTCTATATTATAATAAGTTTTAGCCTCCGCCTGCGACAGCGGAACATGCCGGGCAGATAACCAAAAACTGTCTGCCTCGCTGGCAGCCGTGCTTTTATCTATAAAATCTTTTGCTTTGTAAATACTGTCGGGGGCAGGCGTATCAAATACTAAATTTTTGAATGACACAATACGTTCGCCAAAAATGCCGCCTGCCGAATTTGTGCTGAGTGCAAACTCTGCAAACATGTCGCTTTTTATCATGGTGTACTTTCCATCTCTTCCACGAGTAAAATCCTGGCGTATACGCAATTCTTTTGTCCAGTTGAGGTTTGCCTTTTTACTGATGGTCATGTCAATTTTCTGCACACCATAGTTGCCATCCAGTGTTACAAACATGATACCCCTGAATAATAAATCATTTGGATTTTTAGGGGTAAAATATAACCGGATAAGTTTAATGCCATCCACTTCGCTGGTATCTCTTATATAATAACGGTAAAAAGTAGGTCCCATATTAGAAATAGGACTTAAGAACTGGCTGTTGAGTATGCCAATATTATTTTCGTAAATATCAATATCTGCATACAGTTTATTTAGGTAGGTGCTGATGCCGTTGTTGTCTAAAAAATCACCAAAGTTTACTTTTTTGGTACCACGCAATATTGTTTTATCTTCTTTAGGATTTTTACTGAGGTAGCGATCAGAAATTTTTTCTTCGAGGTAAATCGGTAAAAGTGCTTTGCCTTCTATAGAAGTGGAATCAATATTTTCTATGATAAATTTATAATTTCTAAACAGCCGGTTTTTCATTAATTTTTCCGGCTTGTTAGAGAGCGAAAGACCTAATTTTTCATACTGCTGGTATTGAACATAATTGTGAGATTGTATCCTGTTGTTGTCCCGGTTTTCAATTACTTTATCTATCAGCTCCACCGCAGGATTATTTTTATTGCGGTATTTACCCCTACCTTTTTTTATCACCACCTCCTTTAAAGAAGAAGACATTTCGAGTTCCACATCTATGGTCTGCTCTTTATTAGGCTCCACTTCTTTTGATACAGGCCTGTATCCAACATAAGAAAAAATCAGAAGGATTCTTTTTGCATTAACGGTTTGTATAGAATAGCTGCCATCATCGCCAGTAGAAACGCCTTTGCCATCTTTAAAATACACAGCCACAAAAGAAAGTGGCTTTTTTGTAATGGCATCTTTTACAAAACCTCTTACAATGGTTTGTGCCTGTGCATCAATAACAAAAGCAGCCATCAGTAATAAACAACATATTCCTGTC
>JAYWIB010000690.1:0-1848 GCA_043789265.1 Chitinophagaceae bacterium | reverse complement strand
TTTTTGCTAAAGCATTCGGAGCCTTTGACCAGGACGATGCCCTTGGGCTTGCAGTCGATACAATTACAAAAGCTATATATATAGCTGGCCAGTTTGATGAATCGGTAAATTTTAGCACTGCCGGACGCCCCGATGCTTTTTTACAAACTGACATTGATGCCAATGCATTTATAGCAAGGTATTCCACGGTGCCGCTGGTTGCATCTTTTGTATGGACAGGTAATATAAATACGGCATGGGAAACATCAGGAAACTGGGGCGGCAACACAGTGCCTGCTTCTACTTCAGCAGTTATTATTCCGGCAGGGCGGACAAGGTACCCAATTGTAAATGCAGCTACCACGGTTAAGAGCATCAGCTGTGCAGCAGGCGCATCTGTAACTATATTAACCGGGGTGGTATTTAATGTATTGAAGTGATATGTAATTTTTAAACAAAATAATTATGAGTATGCAAGTTTATATTCCAACAGACAGAGGCATCAAGATAGTGCCGGCCACCAACATTATTAGGATTGAAGCCTACAGCAACTACAGTAAAATATATTTTGATAATGGCGTGCCGTTAACTGTTGCCAAAGTATTGCATTGGTTTGAAGACAGGCTCCCTGTAGAATTTTTTTGCAGAATACACCGTACTCATATTATCAACAGGATTTTCATTTTAACAATATCCTGCAGCAATACAATCACTTTAATGAATGGTGAAAAGCTGCAGATAAGCAGAAGGAAGAAACACAGCGTGCGGCAGAAAGGGTTATAAAAAATCCCCTCGTTACTGCTATACGTGTCTTTTTATTAAATGTATGGCCATTTTGATTTACTATGTATAGTCTAACCTTTTGCTCTTTTTGGGAAAGACTATGAGGAAATCTTAAACGCTATTGTGCCAGGATAAAAAGAGACTGGGCTTTTTAGTAAATACAATCCAGTATAAAACATCGTCTGCAAGTATAAATTTTTATAGCTGCAAAATATCTTTCATGAGCTTTGCCTGCATTGGCTGTTTTCCTCAGAAATTTTTATTGGTAAAAATAAGTACCTGCCCGAAATACTGACAGCAAAATAAAAACCTTCACCTTGGGCTTTTGCTGCATAGTCCTGCTTTTAATACATAAATATTTGCTTGCCGCAGTAAAAGATTTTGTAATTATTTTTAACCATAAATATTTTAAATGCAGCCTTCATTATTCAGCTCCGCAGAAAATATACTCCCATTTGATGGCGAAGTGTATTATTATCAGGATTTTTTTTCGCAGGAAGTGGCTGATAGATTTTTTGCGCAATTGAAAAATGAAATCAACTGGCAGCAGGAAGCAATAAAAATTTTTGGTAAAAAAGTTATGCAGCCAAGGCTTACCGCATGGTATGGCGATGAAGGAAAATCATACAGCTACTCAGGCATTACTATGCAGCCCAATAAATGGACTGAGCCTTTGCTGTTGATAAAGCAGCAGGTGGAAACTGTGGCGCCTGTTTGCTTTAACAGTGCGCTTTTAAATTATTACCGCCATCAAAAAGACAGTATGGGGTGGCACCGGGACAATGAAAAAGAACTGGGCATCCATCCCGTTATTGCTTCTGTAAGCCTGGGTGCGGCAAGAAAATTTCAGCTCCGCCGGTATCAAAAAAAAGATATAATAAAATCAATAGAACTTATCCATGGCAGCCTGTTATTGATGCAGGGTGCTACCCAGCATTACTGGGAACACCAGCTTCCTAAAACCACCCGCCAAACCGGCGAAAGAATTAACATCACCTTCAGGGTCATCATATAGCTGTTGCCTTATTTTTTGAGGCATGCCTTTCCTTTTTTCCTCCATTTTGCAGGGCGCATTGCCATCCCTGG
>JAYWIB010000689.1:0-6464 GCA_043789265.1 Chitinophagaceae bacterium | reverse complement strand
ATCTTGTTTTGAAAGAAGGGGCCCAGGTGATGTTTATAAAAAATGATGTGGCGGAGAAAAGATATTTCAATGGAAAGATTGGTGTGATTTCAAAACTTGCGAACGACAGCATCACTGTTAACTGCGACGGGCAGGATATTATTGTAGGAGAAGAAGTTTGGGAAAACAGCAAATATACCCTCAACAGCAGCACCGAACAACTGGAGCAAAAAGTGATGGGCAGATTTTTTCAGTATCCATTACGGCTTGCATGGGCCATCACCATCCACAAAAGCCAGGGGCTTACGTTTGATAAAATAATGATTGATGCCGCTTCCTCTTTCAGCAGCGGGCAGGTGTACGTGGCGCTCAGCCGCTGCACCAGCATTGACGGCATTGTACTGCTGTCAAAAATTCCACCGGCTGCAGTCTATTGCAACGAACAGGTGGTGGCTGCACAATCCACGCTTACACCAAAAGGTTCACTGGCCGAACGGTTTCAGGGTGCAAGACAGGTGTTTACTCATCAACTATTGGAAGAAATTTTTGCCATGAATGAAATCAGCCGGGCATTGCGTTTTCTTGAAATCAACATCGAAAAACAAAATGAAACATTGAACAATGAAGCAATCACATGGATGCAGAATTTTACAGCTCAACTGAAAAAAGAAAAATCAATTGCAGAAAAATTTATTGCAACCATTCCTGCAAGGATGAATGAACAGCCCGTGATTGAAAACAACGCTCCACTCCAAAAAAGAATTGAGGATGCGGCCAATTATTTTCTGCCGTTGCTGGAGAAGATGAAAGCAGATTTGCAGCGCCATCCCATCATTACCGAACACAAGGAAACCGCTGGCGCCATTGATGAAAACCTGCAGGAACTGCTGGCAGCATTTGTAAAAAGTATTTACCTGCTGCAGTATTGCAAGCAGGCATTTACTGTTGCAGGATTTTTAAAACACAAGCTTGGTCTTGTAATTCCCCGTCAGCATATCAGCAGCTATGCCGCCAATAAAAAACAGGTGGCTTCTGCCGATACGCCCAATGCAGAACTGTATTACACACTCCGCAACTGGCGTGATAAAATTTGTGAAGAAGCCAGTCTGCCCATTTATTATGTGGCCAACACTGCCAGCCTGAAAGATGTAAGCACTTATCTTCCCCTGAGCATACAGCACCTGCAGCAGTTGAGCGGCTTTGGAAAAGCCAAGGCAGAAAAATATGGCAATGAAATTATTTCGATGGTGAAGGCCTATTGCAGTCAGCACAATCTCGAAACAAATATTGAACTGAAATCTGCCAGCCCAAAACGGCAGCGCAAAGAACCCACTGCAGAAAGAGAAGATGGAAAAATACCCTCTGCAGTTATCAGTATGAATTTATACAGGGAAGGAAAAACCATTGCAGACATTGCCACAGAGAGAACACTGGCTGCCAGCACCATAGAAGGTCACCTTACCAACTTTGTAAAAACGGGTGACATAAAAGTAGATGCTTTTGCAGATGAAAGCATTGTAAAAGTTATTGCCGAATGCCTGGTGGGTAACCCCGGTAAACTGCACAGCGATGTAAGAGTACTGCTGAACAACCAATACAGCTTTGCTCAAATAAAAGCAGTGGCCAATTACATGTGGTGGATGGAAAATAAAAACCAATAAAAAAATTACCGCAGGCGTAATTCCTCTTTACTTTTAGACGGCCGCATTACCAACGGCCATACAAGATGAAGATAGCAATTGGCAGAAACAGCAATAGTGATGTGTATTATAAAGATATCAGCAGCCTGCCGCATCTGTTTATTTCTTACAGTTATCCTGAACAGTTAATTGCCCTTTACAAGAGATACATTGCGGCAATCATGAGGAGTAAAAATACCGAAGTGTTTTTATTATTTTCTGCAGGCACTGCCGGTAAGTTACTGCCTGTTAGTGACTTTGCCCAACAACCGCATGTTTGTATTTACAATGCTGAAGAGGGCGGTAATATTAGTACACGAAAAGAATTTTTTTATACATTGCTGACACTTTCTAATAAACGCTTCAGGATATTAAAGAAACAAGGTGCTGTTTCTTTTGATGCATACAACGCCATGGATAAAATAAAGCCGATGTGCCGTGTGATAGTGTTTACAGATGATACATTCAGCCTGCTTCTTCCGCCTAATTCTACTGATGCAGTATCATTTGTAAAATTGCTGCTTGCCGGTCATAACACTGGTATACATTGCATTGCTGCCTCGGCCTCCGGATACAAAAATTTAATGAATCAGTTGATTAACCTGGATGTAAAAATAAACCGGCATATAAGAAAGTTTATTGCTGATAAAAATATCCATACACTTCCTCCACTTGCAGCCGAAATGATAATAAATGCAGAAGATTTTATTTTTTTTAAAAACAAAGAACTGCAGGATTATATTCGATTATATAATCTGTAATTTTTGAAAGAAAAATTGAGAAGGTATCGTGGCAGGTTCAAATAAAAATCGCATTAGGCATTCAAACTTTGTATTTACTCATATAACTGTTGTAGTTTTTGTAAAGTGGCAGATTTATACACAAAAAAAGTTACTGGCATATTAGTTCTTTCCTGCTCCACCCCAACACTGCCACCATATGAACTTATTTGAATTAAATAAAGTTGTAAGATGCAGGCATTAACGAATCTATCTATGCTCTCTTAAAAACGCTTAAGACAGAAACTGGTAATTTTCATCAGGAGCTTATTGCTTCAGATAACAATGCTTTAAAAAAGTTACTCACAGATTTTATCAGCAATATAGATAAATACCAGGAAGAATTACAATTGGGTACAAAGAGTCTTTTAAACAAAAAGTTGTATAAATTCACCAATGCTGCTGTGGATGAGGCGACATTAATTGCAGCAGATGGCACTACGATGCTTCAATTTTGCTGTACCTGCGAAAGCAGGATGGTAGCGGCTTACAAAAAAATCTTGAACCAGCCCTTTATATTAAAATATCTGCGGCTGCTGATTCAATACCAGCTTAACAATTTATTGTATGCATTTATGCAAATAAGGGTATTAAACAGTTTGCCCGACGGTGCTTTGTAAAAACATGCCGGTTATTTTTTGGTAAACCGGCTTACCAGGTAAATCAGCAGGGCCACAAAAATTATTACTACAAAAACGCCTGACCATACACCTGCTTTAAAAACACCGCCTATTGCTTCGCAGCCTGATAGTACCGGCAGCAACAATAATAAAAAACTGATTTGGCTTAAGAATGATACACGCATGTTATTAATTTTAAAGTTTAAAAAATTTTCAGTGTATTTAAAGTCTGTCAAAAGAAAATATTGCTGCATCTTTATTTTGTTTTCCCTTTGTCTGGTCACAGATTATATTTGCCGCAATCTGGCTGAATGTAATACCATTCCCTCCAAAACCCAAAGCAAAATAGCTGTTGGGCAATGATTTATAAGTGCCAATAAATGGCAGCTCATCCCTGGTAGATCCAAAAGTGCCGGTCCAGCTAAATTCTGATTTAAAAGGAATGGCAGGAAACAATTTTTTAAAATCTGCGGCGAGCTGCTTTGTTTTACCTGCTATCAGTTTATCTCTTTTTGCCGAATGGCAGGCCATCTTTTACAAGGAAAAATGGATACCCTGCACGGAGATTCAAGTACTGCGTTTTTGTGCCCATACTGATACAGAGCCTGGTGCACATGTAAATTCTCCACAGCCTTCCTCATCCATAGTAAGTTCGCCGGGCTGATTGTTAAGCACATCAATAAAAATTTTTCCCGCAAACTGTTTTCCCATCTCCATTTTTTTCGTGCCTGCATCTCCGTTAGATAAAATTACTGCACAGCCTGAATGTTTTTTTTCATCCATCCCTGCTCTGGTCCAGCCAATGCAGTTGGCATGATCGAAGTAATCTTTTTGCACTCCATAAGCCAACTCTTTTCTGGCTTGCAGCATTTCTCTTATTTTGTCAGCTTCAGGTAAAAATATCTCATATTCTTGCCCATCCTTTCCATTGTCTTTATACCCGGCTCCATATAAATCAGGATAAAATACGCAGGGATACCCTTCCTGTCTTAATAAAATAAGCGCATAGGCCAAAGGTTTAAACCAGGGTTCCACAGGAGCTTCCAGTGCCTGCAGCGGTTGCGTATCATGATTGTCTACTACCGTTACACTAAGCGTAGGCTGCACCCTACTAAGTGTATTTTCAAATATGGAAGGCATGTTATAATCATTCCCTGCCTTTGATGCCTGATGAAAATTATTTTGAAGCGAAGAATCAAACAAAGACATACGTCCCTCTGTAGCGTCAATATATTTTAAAAGCGATTCTACTTTGCCCGGGGCCCAGTATTCAGCCACAGCAAATAAATCGTTTTTTATTGTACGCATGTAATCCATCCATTCATTGTAAAATGCCGGAGATATATGTTTTACAGCATCCAGTCTTACTCCATCAAATTTTACAGTATGATAATACCATTTTCCCCATGCTTTTAACTCTTCTGTTACCGCCGGATTTCTAAACTCTATGTCGTTATACATCAGGTAATCGTAATTGCCTTTTTCATCATCAACCATTTCTTCCCAATCAGGCCCGTATTCATTGTTTAATGAAAAAATTGCTGCTTCCTGCTTGTCGTGTGCATAGTCAACACCGGTAAAGCAATTTTTATCCCAAATAAATTTTGAATATTTTCCTTTTCGGCCGGGATAAGTAAATTTAGTAAATGCTTCAATCTCTGTTGGCTCACTTACCACTTCGAGCCTGTTATCTGCGTTTACTTTCATGGCACTTACTTTCTCCACTTCATCTGCCCCAGCAAGATGATTGAGTACCACATCTACGTACACTTTTATGTTATGCCTGTGCAATGCCTCTATTGCATCAATATACTCCTGCTTAGTTCCGTATTTTGTTTTAATGGTACCTTTTTGATCAAACTCACCCAGGTCGTAAATGTCATATACATCATAGCCCACACTGTATCCGCCATTGGTGGCCTTATACGCCGGCGGCAGCCACACCGAACTAATGCCCAGCACAGCCAGCGCAGGCGCATCTTCTTTTAATTTATTCCATAGTATTCCTCCGCCTTCAGTATACCAGTGAAAGTATTGAAGCATCGTACCATTCTGCATAATCTATCCAGGTTAAGATCTTATTGTTTAATTTTTTTTGAGATGGGTATACCCACAGAGAAGCTCCAGGTGCGGTATTTATTTTTATTATCTGCATTGTTATTGCCCTGCGTAGAATTTATTTTTGCAAAACCAAAACCATAATTTACTTTAAAAAGTATCGCAGAAAGTTGAATGCCTGCACCTACATTAGCGCCAAAATCAAAGCGCTTAATTTTATTGTAACCTGCATCGTCCTGTTCGGATGTAAAAGGATTGTCGTTGCTGAATTTTATGTTAGAAGAAGTGGAACTGTTTACACCAACAAGTCTTGTTTCTGTTTTAGATTTTCCGGCCACGCCTACTGCAGCATACGGCCCTGCATTTACAAACAAACCTGTGTGGTCGCCGAAAGGAATTGATACCACTATATTTAAAGGGAGTTCTATATACAGCGGATTAAATTTTGACTTTACAAAATCGTCGTTGGTAAAAAAAGTTTCTGCTTTTGCGCCCTTGCCGGTAAACAGAAGGCCTGTTTCTAAATCTACTACTTTAGACAAGCCAAACCTCGTCATAATACCTGCATTAAAAGTGGGCAGAAAATTATTTTTTTGTGTACTGCCATTGGTACCGCTGCTGATGTTCGCCAGGTTTAATCCTCCCTGTACATAGGTCATTTGTGCCTGTACGTTTGTGGTGCCAATCATTAAAATAGATGCCGCCGAAATTGACTGAATGATGTTTTTGAAAGTTTTCATTTTTTTATAGTTTATGTGATTAAAAACAAATTATTACGGTGTTACAGATTTACTTTTTTGTATTCGCCATCTTTAAATTCTTCGCCGGTAATAATGGCCCTGGCCATTTTAAAAAGCACAGCAATTTTACTTGCGCTCCCATTCCAGTATTCTGCTTCAATTGGCTGAATGCTTAACAGGCTTAGAGCAGGATCTTCCAGCCCCTGAGGGAACCAGGCTTTGATTGCGGGAGAATACAATTCTTCCATTTTATTTTTATCCCGGCAAACAAATGCGTTGCCTTTTACAGATACGTAGGTGTTGCTGCCGCCCGAAGCATAATTCATCATCACTTCGTTGTTAACAGATATTTCATCTACTTTTTCGCTGAACTCGTTCGTAAAAAACCAAAGTGTGCAGTCGTCATCCACCTGTATAGTGGCCATGGGCCGGGCTTGCAGTTCTTCATTGGCCGTCCGGGTTATCAGCATGCCTGTCTTAATGCTTTCAATTAATTCTTTTAATTGCGTGGTTTCCGCTGATGGTGATGTAGTCTCCATAAAATAATTTTTACTGTTCTTCTAAAGAAAAAATAAGTTGCTCATCTCTTTCTGCAATTTTTATTTTACG
>JAYWIB010000688.1:0-6476 GCA_043789265.1 Chitinophagaceae bacterium | reverse complement strand
AAAGAAAAATTTACATAAATTTTTATAACGCATAGATATTAGTTCTGGTGAAATACAAGCCTTACATAAGGCGTGAAAGTACAATTTTTTTGAGAAATAAAATAGGTAATTGGTTAAACTGGTTAATTAATTCAACGAGGTGCTTAACCTTAATCATACACCTGATTATTTATTCATGGCAACATTTCTGATAAAACGTTTATCCAATGCACTGGTGTAAGTTGATAAAGAATACTTTGCTGCTGTCCCAAAACTTGTATTCTTTGCTCATCAATTAGGGTTCCTGAAAATTGTTTCCTTTATAATTTGCAGTTATTTTTACAGGCACAAACGGATGGTTGCTTGCGACCTCCGCATTCACAGCGACTCTTGTCGACTTACTTTCTGTTTCGTAGGAATGCTTATATGTTTATTTCAGCTGGGTAATAAATTCGCGGCACAACTTGCGCCACATGAGGCGAATTACTCATATCGTTACAATCCCGTTTTTCATTGCATAAATTGCCAGGCCAACACGGCTCTTCACATTCAGTTTTTCAAAAAGTGCATCACGATAATTGTCAACCACCCTTGTTGAAATTCCCATCCTTATGGCAATTTCCTTATAGGTCATATCCGAACTGCAAAATTTAAGAAAGCTGATTTCATTTTCTTTGAGCATTGATTTTTCGAGCATTAAATTTCCATGGCCAGTTTTATTAAATAAGGAGGCAATCCTGCCGCCGGTATTGTTGTTGTAATAATATCCATGATTCACCACTGTTTCAAGTGCAAATCGCAGTTCATCTGGATTTATGTTTTTTTTCAGGAAACCTCTAACCCCATGCTGTAGCAGCCTGATGAGGGCGATATCACTGTCGTACATGGAAAGTATCAGTATCTTAACGCCTGAATAATGCTCACTCAGCCATTGGCTGTTTTCATAGCCATCCATTAGTGGCATGTTTAGATCCAGTATAATGATATCAGGCACAATTCCTTTTTTTACGGATTCTTTTACGTCAATACCGTTAGAGGCTGTGGCTTCCACTCTGAAGTCGTCAAGCTATTCATAAGATTGGCAAGAGCATCCCTCAGCAGTATGTGATCATCCGCCAATATAAGTGTTTGTTGCATGAAATAGTATTTTTAATAATGATTGTTGTCCCTTCACTTAGTTTGCTTTTAAAGCTGGATGTGGCGTTCAGCATCATTGTTCTTTGTTTGGTATTAGGTACTCAGTTGTTGCTGAATTTGTTTTCCAAATCGAAACCACGACCCTTGTCCTTTATAAGCAGTTCCAGGATGTTATGAGCATAGCTATGTTTCAAAAGTTTTTATCCCCACCGCAATGTTTCACAAAATTGTTGATGTATTCCTGCACAATGCGCAAAAGCACAAGGTCTCTCGAATTATAAATTTTCATTCCAATTTCTTTCCCCAAAATATTACACTACAATATTATACCATTTAACCACTTCATAACCAAGAAAAATACCCTCAAAAAAGATGTTTTCCTTTTTTTTATGGATGGGCGGTGTTGTATTTTTACTATATCAAGTGGTATCGATACAAACAACAGGCTGTCCCGGCTCAATATAAATGGGAAGGTTTAGTACAGGGCCCTGTCTTTACGTGTCAAGTGAATTTTATTAACATATCAATATCATATTTTGAGTCTATCACTATCATTCGGTTTTAATACCATTTGCTGCGGCTTTCCCGAAAACCGGATAATGAACAGAGTAGGGATTCTTTTAATTTTTATATTATGAAAAAGATATCAGTAATTTTAATTTTGATTACTTCATTTTGTTGTAGTATTTTATCTGGACAAAAGCTAACGACATTTACAAATTATGCTTTTATAGGCTCGTCTCACAATACAGGACTTACCTCCTTTTTTACCGATTACTCACCAAGAAGGGTTGCAACTGAAAGCTTAACTATTTCGGGGCTTGATGCCTATGTTTCAACCAAATCCAGCACCACAGATCAATCTTTTTGCATAAGAGTGCTTAGCAGTTCTACATATACAAGGAACAGGAAAGTTGAACTTTCCGGCTTAGCTGCATCTTTGTTGGGAACTCAATCTATAAGTCCTGGGATGGCAAATTTTATCACAAATATAAATTCTGTCATAGATAATAATTATATATTCGGATCTGCAAAATTGACTGCCGCATTTGCTTCTTTAGAAGTTTCAATTGCAAATAATATAACGCTTACTGCTACCGAAAAGGGAATTTTGTTGGGGGCTATTTCTACCGCAAAGTCAAGTGAGCAATACTGGAACGCTAATTATGCTCGTCTAAAGGCGGCATGGTTAAAAAGCACAAAACCTGTTATTGCACCCGAAAAAAGGATTTTAAAAGCTGACGTTGCAGGAGCTGTTTCTGGTGGAGTTGCTGGCGCAGTAATAGGCGGTACTGTAGGAACACCAATTGGCGCAGTGCCAGGCTGGGTTGCTGGTGCAGTGACTGGGGGTGTAAGTGGGTCTGTTTATGAAGCTGTTTCTCAATTTTTGGATTGGCTTTGGTAAAAGATTTGATAGAAAAGGTTGAATTTAAAATAATTTATCAAAGAGTTGTGTGACTGGATAATAATAGGATTATACAAAGGTTGAATTTAATTCTGCAGCATCGCTTGGTTTCGATAAATGTGCAATCAAGATAACATTTAAATTATGCAGCCAGATAAAATAATAGTCGGTTTTAATGGAAAAGAGTTGATTAAGTTCCAGGAGGCTTTTTTTATCTGGCTGTGTTTTAAAAAATTTAGGTCTCACCTTTACGATTCGTGTTTGAAGTTTTTTCATAAGTTTTAAAGCTGTGGCAGATTTTAGAATAACCTTTGATTTAATTCTTTATACAATGAATTTATTATGACAACTGTTTTAAAAGAAACTTTCAAAATCATTTAATATGGAGATTAGTAAAATATTGACTCAAATATTTTTTGTTGCAGTAATTATTGCTGTCACTTCATTTATTTCAAAAAAAATCTTTCAAATAGATCTAAATGTTTATGCACAAGCTATTCTACTTGGATATTTAATTTATCTTTTGTTGCGCTATAGAAAAAGCAGCTAAGCAAGTTCTTTTACTTGAAAGTTTCAGTAAGAAAGTGTTAATTAGTACCATTTGTTCGGGCATTGCCTCCCTTAATATTGAGAACTTTTTTGGTAAATGGTATAGCAAACAATAATCGAATGGATCATGAAGCTAATCTTTACAACGGCAATATTTGCCATTTTGTGTTCCCCATTATTTTCAAAAGCACAGTTAATTACCTATCCCGACCAATCCCGGACAGGCCAATATATTGAAAGCGCAAGGATGGTGATTGATATCCTCAAACTCTTAAAAGGCAACAAGCCTGCTGCCGTTCCGAAAAACTTACAGCAGGACAATAAAAATACTGTCTGCAATTTCTGTTTTTACAACAGCGATTCTCTTCAGGTAATTAGGGTTACACTTTGTGAAAAACATGGATCTTCCCTTGACACTTCCATCATGGTGATTAAAAGCCTTGGCCGGGAATGTTCACTTCAAATAAGGTGCGGCGTATATAACTGCAAAATTGAAAACCAGCGCAATGAAATCATCAGTTGGGGTGATATTTTGGTGAATGAGAAACAGATTGACGTAACCAGATAGAAACCAACAATATTCCGCCCTTTTCTGGATTATTATATCCTAAAGATATGACGGCTCTGCAAACCGTAAATCCAAAATTTTTGCAAGCTGCTTACCTTATTCTATCCAATATCTTGTAATAAAAAATTACCAAAATCCTTCTTTCGAGTAAACTCAATAAACCAGTAGCATAGATGAGGACGCTGGGATTTCTTATTGGCCTAAGCTTCCACTTGTGCCTGTCTCAATCTACATAATGCCATTGTACCAGCTTTATCGTACCATAATATTTGCATATTCTCATGCACTGCTTTATACCCACTGTTCTGTTGCAATCACAAATTCGCTTATTACCTGATTCTGATGAATGTAAACGACAGTCCCTTTCGAGCAACGTCCTTTACAATGCTCCTTGACAGGCAAAAAAACGTTGATAGAAATATTATTTTTGAAGAGTGGCAGTACTTGATTTGAACACTTGCTCGGAGAGAAATTTAACCACCATTGCCCTGTTGCTGCGGCCTACAACAAGGTAATCGACTGTGACGGAGTTCAATTCCCATATTTTCTTATGAAATGCCTTATCCTTTGTATAGGAACGTCTTATTCTATGTATAGGAATGCCCTATGTGTTATGAATAATGGTTTGGTAATTTTACGGACAAGCCCTGCTTATTTACTTAAAAGGTACGATATATAATGTTTTTAATAATAAACCCTTTTTTGTTGATGTTTCAAACAATAATTTAGCAAAAAATATTTTTAAAAAAAAGGCAATGGTAACCCATAATATTTATCATCAACCTTTCACCAATTTGTAATCTTTTAAATGCTGCATTGTTGTAGGCTGAAAATTATAATTTAATAAAAATTATAGCCTTCCATGCCATTAAGCGATCGAACTCAAAAAAAGGGCAAGACGGATAAGCATATGTAAAAAAAGTCAGGATGGCGAAATAACCTAACGATTATTTTTACAAACCCTTCGTAAATTTACCGCTTACACCTGCATCACGCCCATTTTAAAATCGTCTATGTATTTATTATGGCTTGCAGCCATTATCCCTTCTGATATAAGCATACGGGTAGATGCAGGGTCAATAATATCATCTACCCAAAGCCTTGCTGCTGCATAGTATGGAGAGGTTTGTGCATAATATTTATCCATAATTTCTTTCAGCAGTTTTGCTTCATCCGCCGGTGTTATTTCCTGCCCCTTTGCTTTTAAAGAAGCTACCTGTATCTGCAGCAAAGTTTTAGCAGCCTGCTCTCCGCCCATTACCGCAATTTTTGCCGTAGGCCATGCATAAATAAACCGTGGATCGTATGCCTTGCCGCACATGGCATAGTTGCCTGCACCATAGCTGTTGCCGGTAATGATGGTAATTTTTGGCACCACAGAATTGGCCACAGCATTTACCAGCTTGGCACCGTCTTTAATAATGCCGGCATGCTCACTGCGGCTGCCCACCATAAAGCCGGTAACATCTTGCAAAAAAACCAGTGGAATTTTTTTCTGGTTACAGTTCATAATAAACCGGGCGGCTTTATCGGCGCTGTCATTGTATATTACCCCGCCCAACTGCATTTCGCCTTTTTTATTTTTTACAATCAGCCGTTGGTTGGCTACAATGCCCACGGCCCAGCCATCTATACGGGCATAGCCGCACACAATGGTTTTGCCATAGTCTTCTTTAAACTGATCAAAACTTGCTGCATCCACTATGCACTCAATAATATCCACCACATTGTAGGGCTTGCTGTTTCCTTCCGGCATTATGCCATAAATTTCGGTGGCTGGTTTTGCCGGCGGCACAGGCTGTATGCGATCAAAGGCTGCCTCCTCTGCACGGCCCAGTTTGCTTACCAATTTTTTTATGTAATCCAGGCATTCCTGTTCTGTTTTAAATTTATAATCTGCAATGCCGCTGATGGCCGTGTGAGTGCCTGCGCCGCCGAGGGTTTCATTGTCAATGTCTTCACCAATGGCTGCCTTTACCAGGTAAGGGCCTGCCAAAAATATAGAGCCGTTTTCTTCCACCATCAATGTTTCGTCGCTCATGATGGGGAGGTAGGCACCACCTGCCACACAGGCACCCATTACCGCAGCTATTTGTGTAATGCCCATTGCACTCATCTTTGCATTGTTGCGGAATATGCGGCCAAAGTGTTCTTTGTCAGGAAAAATTTCATCCTGCATGGGCAGAAAAACGCCTGCACTGTCTACCAGGTAAATAACGGGCAGCCTGTTTTCCATGGCTATCTCCTGCATGCGTAAATTTTTTTTGCCGGTGATGGGGAACCAGGCGCCTGCCTTTACAGTTTGATCATTGGCCACCACCACGCATTGCCTTCCACTGATATAGCCTATGCCGCTGACAGTGCCGCCTGCAGGGCATCCGCCGTTTTCTTTATACATTTCGTATCCGGCAAATGCGCCTATTTCGGTAAAAGGTTTTCCTGCATCGCAGAGGTAAGCAATCCTTTCTCTTGCAGTCAGTTTATTTCTTTCCCGTTGCTTTTCAATTGATTTTTTTCCGCCGCCTTCATATATTTTTTGCAGCCGTTGTTTTACTTCGCTGTACGCCATTTTCATAACGTCTTCATTTTTGTTGAATTCGATATTCATACAATTAAAATTATAGTAGTGCAGCTAAGTTGCTGCGGACGATTGTTGTAAAAAATAATGACAAGGAGCAGTGCAATCCTTAAAGCAACAAAAATATGCTGAATGCATTAATGCAACTTGTATTTTCTTTTTTGCTGATTTTTTTTCACTAATAAAGATGATGCCTGTAAACGGAATAGACACATTTAAATGTATGCACAAGATGACAAATAAGAATGCACAGAAAACAC
>JAYWIB010000687.1:0-6479 GCA_043789265.1 Chitinophagaceae bacterium | reverse complement strand
AACACAAAAAGATGTTTTAGCATAAATATATACAGTAAAATGAAAAGTATGCCCTCAAAATTAGTTTTACAAATCGATACATCAGACAATGTAATGGTCGCATTAAAAGATTTGAGAAAAGGAGATTTTGTTTTAAAAAACGGACAAAAAATAGAATTGCAAAATGACATAAAAGCCAAACATAAATTTTTTATTCAAGACATGCTTCCTGGGGATGATGTAAAAATGTATGGGGTGCTTGTTGGAAAGGCTCAGTCATTTATACCCAAAGGAGGATTGATGACAACGGAAAATATTAAACATGCTGCAGAAAGTTATTCTTATAGACATGTACAGCAAGATTGGGTTCAGCCTGACATTACAAAGTTTATCAACAAAACATTCAACGGCTACAAAAGAAGCGATGGCAGAGTAGGAACCGCTAATTACTGGTTATTTATACCTACTGTTTTTTGTGAAAATAGAAATCTTGATGTTATAAAAGAAGCTTTATATAACGAATTGGGTTATGGCGTTTCAAACAAATATAAATTATATACAAAAAAACTTGTGGCCGCTTATTTAAAAGGAACTTCGTTTCAGGAAGATATTTTATTCCCCATGAGTGATGATGTTAATAGAACGGAAGAAAGGCTTTTTAAAAATGTTGATGGCATAAAATTCCTTAACCATCAGGGTGGGTGCGGCGGCACAAGGCAGGATTCAGCTATGTTAAGTAAATTATTAGCTGCGTACGCTGACCATCCGAATGTAGCGGGTATTACTGTTTTAAGCCTTGGTTGCCAGCATATGCAGGTGAAAGATTTTCTGAAAGATTTGAAAGAACGTAATCCGGATTTTGTAAAACCCATGTATATTTTTGAGCAGCAGGAATCTAAAAGTGAACAGGATTTAATTACAGATGCCATCCGCAATACATTCATAGGCTTAATAGAAATAAATAAAATGGAGCGGCAGCCTGCACCCCTAAGCGAATTGTGTATTGGTGTAAAATGCGGTGGCAGCGATGGCTTTAGCGGCCTCTCGGCAAATCCTGCAATAGGCTACACATCTGATTTACTGATTGCGCTGGGCGGTAAAGTTTTAATGGCCGAGTTTCCTGAGTTATGTGGTGCAGAGCAAGGCTTAATTGACCGCTGCCAGAGCGAAACGACTGCTAATAAATTCATGCACCTGATGCGTACTTATGATGCAAGCGCTCATAATGCAGGCTCTGGCTTTTACATGAACCCATCGCCAGGCAATATCAAAGACGGATTGATAACAGATGCCATTAAATCAGCTGGTGCAGCAAAAAAAGGAGGAACCGCCCCTGTGGCAGATGTGCTGGATTATACTGAGAAAGCTACCAAAGCAGGGCTAAGTTTGGTATGTACACCCGGCAATGATGTTGAAGCTACCACTGGAAAAGCAGCATCTGGAGCTACGCTCATATTATTTACTACAGGCCTGGGTACGCCCACCGGAAATCCTGTTGCTCCAACTATAAAGATTGCCACTAATTCCTCATTGGCAAATAGAATGAAAGATATTATTGATATTGATGCAGGTTTAATTATCAGCGGTGAAAAAACTATTGAGGAAATGGGAGAAGCAATCTTGAACTACTGTATAAAAGCAGCCAGCGGAGAGGTAATTCCTAAAGCTGTACAATTAAATCAGGATGATTTTATACCATGGAAAAGAGGCGTAAGTTTATAATAATAATCAGATTTGTTTAAAAGCTATTTGCTTTTTATGCATTACTAAAAATAAAATAAATACTGCCTTACAATGTTTTCTTTAAATAATAAAATAGTAATGATAACGGGCGGTGGCAGTGGTATTGGCAAAGCCATTTGCAAAATTTTTGCACAGCAGGGAGCCACTGTGTGTATAGTGGATTTTGATGAAGCTGCAGGTATTGCTGCAGAGGCTGAAATACAGGCCAGTGGAGGGGTTGCTAAATTTTACCCATGTGATGTTTCTAACAGCGGCCAGGTAACAATGGCAGTAAAAAATATTATCGCTCATTATAAGCAAATAAACATTTTAATAAATAATGCAGGTGTGGCTCATATTGGCAATGTAGAAAATACATTGGAAAATGATTTGGACAGGCTTTATGCCATTAATATAAAAGGTGTTTATAATTGTACACAAGCCACCATAAAATGGATGAAAACACAGGGCGGTGTCATTCTAAATTTAGCATCTGTTGCTTCATCAGTAGGGATTGCCGATCGGTTTGCATACTCTATGACAAAAGCAGCGGTGGTAGGAATGACCTTGTCTGTTGCAAAAGATTATATTAGCCACAATATACGCTGCAACTGCATTTCTCCGGGAAGGGTTCATACTCCTTTTGTAGAAGGGTTCATAGCCAAAACATATCCAGGAAAAGAAGCAGAAACTTTTGAAAAATTATCAAAAACACAACCAATTGGCAGAATGGGAAAGCCAGAGGAAATAGCACACCTTGCATTGTATCTGTGCAGCGATGAAGCAGCCTTTGTAACTGGATGTGATTACCCAATAGATGGTGGATTTATTAAACTAAACACTTAATTAATTTTATAAAACAGGGATGATTTTAATTTAAGTCAGCAAATTTTTTGATTCAAATTATTTATATCTGAATTGTTCATTGAGACAATTGCTTAGAAACCACAACTTTTAAAAACAATTTTTAGTACAATTTTTTGCAAAGCAAACAGCTTTTTAGTAGATCCTTTTTCAGGTATTTTGTACAGTTTTAAAAGGGAGAAAAGATGATACAGATGTTATGAAACGTAGTGTAAAGTTTAGCAATAAAAATAAAAAAGATGAAACTAATAAGATTTGGAAAATCGGGAGCAGAAAAGCCAGGGGTAATAATAGATGGAAGAATGTTTGACTTATCAGATTTTGTGCATGATTATGATGAGCAATTTTTTTCGAGTGATGTGTTTAATATTGCCGAAATAATAGAGAAATATGAAGGACAGCTCCCTGAAGTGCAGGCGGATGCCAGGTTAGGCTGCCCTGTAGCAAGACCATCAAAAATTGTTTGCATCGGGTTAAACTATGCTAAACATGCAAAGGAAACTAATTCTCCTATACCAGCTGAGCCAATCATTTTTCTAAAATCTACCACAGCTATTGCAGGCCCTTTTGACGATATTATTATTCCAAAAAATTCTCAAAAAACAGATTGGGAGGTAGAACTGGCTTTAGTGATTGGCAAAAAAGCAAGTTATGTTACAACAGAAAATGCCATGGAATATGTAGCCGGATATTGCCTGCACAATGACGTAAGTGAAAGAGCTTTTCAGTTAGAGCGTGGCGGCACATGGGATAAAGGAAAGGGCTGCGATACCTTTGCCCCGCTTGGCCCCTGGATGGCCACAACAGATGAAATACCCAACCCTCATAACCTTAGGCTTTGGCTTACCGTTAATGGTAAGATGATGCAGGATGGAAATACAGATGATTTCATTTTTAATATTCCTCAACTGGTTTCTTATGTTAGCCAGTTTATGACTTTGCTCCCGGGTGATATTATTTCAACAGGCACGCCTAATGGTGTTGGTTTAGGATTTAATCCCGCTATATTTTTAAAAGAAGATGATGTAGTAGAATTAGGTATAGATGGCTTAGGAATTTCCAGACAAGTTTGCAAAATATGGAAGGCAGAATAAATTTTTTTTTAGACATTTTCTTAATAAAGGAGTCAGATGAATTTCAATTTAACAAACAAAGTAATAATTGTTACGGGCGGAGCTAAAGGTATTGGTGAAGGTATCAGCAGGGTATTGGCATCAGAAGGAGCAATAGTTGCAATTGTTGGCAGGAATGAAGCTGACAATCTAAAATTAACAACGGAAATTGAAATAGCAGGAGGCACAGCTTTTTATGAAACCGTTGATTTAGGGGTTCCTGAATTGATAGAAGCAGCGGTAAAAAATATCGCATTAAAATACAATAGAGTAGATGGACTTGTAAATAATGCAGGTATAAATGATTCCGTAAATTTAGAAAACGGAAGTTATGAAAGATTTATAAATTCTATCCATAGTAATTTAGTTCATTATTATTTAGTGGCTCATCATGCGTTGCCTTACCTGATACAAACAAAAGGTGCTATCGTAAATATTGGTTCTAAAACTGCGGAAACAGGCCAGGGTGGCACCTCTGCTTATGCTGCTGCAAATGGTGGACGCAACGCCCTTACACGTGAATGGGCAGTGGAGTTATTAAAATACAGCATCCGTGTAAATGCAGTAATAGTGGCCGAATGCTTAACACCTATGTATCAAAACTGGTTAAATACCCTGCCAAATCCTAAAGAAAAATTGGCAGCTATAACTGCAGGCATACCACTTGAAAACAGGATGACTTCTGCAGAAGAAATAGCTAATATGGTAGCATTCTTATTGAGCAATAAATCAAGTCATACCACTGGGCAGTTGATTTATGTAGATGGAGGATACACACACTTAGACAGGTCATTAAATTCCAATAAGAAATAAATATGAAAATTTACAAAACAACCAGGGGAATAATAATTGAACACAATAGCTTATTTTATCTCTCTGCCGAAAATGATTGGGATAAGTTTGTAAATAATGAAAATTTATATAATAGCATACAGTATCAAATTGAAACCCTGATAAAAATTGACGGGAGCTGGATACAGGAGATGTATATTTTAGCACCCATTCAAAGTCAGGAAATTTGGGCTGCAGGTGTAACTTATTTACGAAGTATGCATGCAAGAGTGGAAGAGTCACAAGAAAACGGTGGCAGTAGTTTCTATGATAAAGTATATGATGCTGAAAGACCGGAAATATTTTTTAAAGCCACAGCTCAAAGAACAGTCGGTCACAATGGATTGGTTCGGATAAGAAAAGATTCTGCCTGGAATGTTCCAGAGCCAGAACTTACGTTATTCATTACCAGTGAAGGTAGTATTGTTGGCTACACTATCGGAAATGATATGAGCAGCAGAAGTATTGAAGGCGAAAACCCCCTTTATTTGCCGCAGGCAAAAATGTATGAAGGCTGTTGCGCATTGGGGCCTTGCCTGTATGTACCAGACAAGCCTATAACCCCACAGACTATTATTAACATAATAATTGAGAGAGACAATAGTATAGTCTATGATGACTCAATCAGTATCAGCCAAATGAAAAGACAGCATGTAGAATTGGTGAAGTTTTTATACAGGGAATGTAATTTTCCGCATGGTTGTTTCCTAATGACCGGTACCGGAATTGTACCGCCTAAAACTTTCAGTTTAAAAGCTGGCGACATTATTAATATATCTATAGAAAATATTGGTACACTTACAAATAAAGTAGCATGATGGAATTTCACGGAAAAAATTTAATTGGTTATACCTTATCAGCAAAAGGCAACAGTACATTTAATAGTTTTAATGTATTTGAAAATGTTTATTTAAAAACGGATTTTTACAACTCTACTGAAGAAGAAATTGATGCAGCAGTTATATTTGCGGCAAGTGCGTTTGATACTTATAAAAATAAGCCAGGCTCAGAAAAAGCATTCTTTCTTGAATGTATTGCGCTGGAAATAGAACGCCTGGGCGAAACCCTAATCTCTACAGCTAGCATTGAAACCGGTTTGCCCATGGCAAGAATTAAAGGAGAAAGGGAGCGTACCACTGGGCAATTGCGCCTTTTTGCAGCACTATTAAAAAAAGGAGACTGGGTAAATGCAATAATTGACAAAGCACAGCCTGAGCGAAAACCATTGCCCAGGGCTGACCTAAGACAAATGCAAATTGCATTGGGACCGGTAGCTGTATTCGGCGCCAGCAACTTTCCTTTAGCATTTTCTGTAGCAGGTGGCGATACCGTTAGTGCTTTAAGCGCCGGTTGCCCAGTGATTTTTAAAGCGCATCCGGCACATCCCTGCACCTCGGAATTGGTAGGTGCCGCCATTATTAACGCTGCAATACAATGTAAGATGCCAGAAGGCGTATTTAGTCTTGTGCACGGCAATACAAATGCTGTAGGTGAGGCATTGGTAAAGCATTCTGCAATAAAAGCAGTTGGTTTTACAGGTTCATTTAAAGGTGGCAAAGCTTTATACGATTTAGCTGTAAGGCGAAAAGAACCTATTCCTTTTTATGCGGAAATGAGCAGTATAAATCCCATTGTTTTTTTACCTGAGATTTTAAAAGAAAACTACATAACACTTGCTGAAAATTTTGGAGCTTCCATAGTTATGGGAGCCGGACAGTTTTGTACAAATCCGGGTATTTTTTTGCTGCTTAAAGATGAGACTTCTTTTAAGTTTATTAATTTATTAAGTGAAATATTGGCAAGTAAACCTGCTCAACCTATGCTTACCAACGGTATAAAAGAAGCCTATATGAATGGTATTAAACTTCAGGTGGAAACGCAGGGTACAAAGCGGTTGACAACACCAGTTAATAATTTGCCATTACCTCATTTATTACAAACAGATGTACAAACTGTACTAACAAGCCCCCA